>CAZKFO010000060.1:589-9386 GCA_964552145.1 uncultured bacterium
ATGCATTCGCTCTGCGATTAAAGCTGATACATTCTTACCTTTCTTATCTGAATAGCCTAAGAAGCCTTGTAGAATCCCATTGAATTTTTTCTTTACTAGTATAGCAGTATTTGCATCTAGATTCATCTTTTTAATTTTCCAATCAGAAAAATACCATGTTTCAATCATGTTAGGATTTGATGGAAGTTCATTGTATTCATTTTTAAAGTGTATATATTTCTGTTTATTGAAATTCTCATCTGTTTTTAATTGCTTTATATCAGGCAAATTAAACTCTAAGCCAACACCAGTTTCAATTATTTCATAGGAGCCATCATTATTAGGTTCAACTCTTACATATCTTTGCAGCAAGTAATTTTTAAATTGAGAGATACTTACATTATCTATAGATTCTCTAAATGATTTCCCGACTTGGATTGTTTTACTTTTATATTCTTTAGGAAAGACTCCAAGCCATATTAAGTATCTGATGATGATGGGTTTGTCTAAACCATATTGCATCCTAAGTTTTTCAAGAAGTTCAGGAGTCAATTCTGAACTATTACCTGTAACATCTGATGTCATTGATACACCACTTTCTGTAGCTCCATTAGCATTTTTAAGTTGTCTTACAGCTCTTTCAAAAGGTCCATCTGGTGCAATCTGAAGTATAAAAAATACCATAAACGTAATTCCCATAAATGTGGGGATCATTAATAATAATCGTCTTATAACGTATTGAAACATATTTATTTGCTCAAGTTATTCCAGTAATCAACTATTTCAGATTGTATTGGAATAGTTGCACCAGCTTTTTTCTTAGTTTCTAACAATCTTTGTTTTTTATCAGGGTCAATCCACCAATATGTTATAGGAGAAAGCCAATTCCCACTATAACCAATACCATGCTCTGGCATCCCAAATTTGTCCCAGTTAAGACATCTGTATCCATATGGTGCACCCCATCCAAATGCCCAGTGATATTCTCTAGTTGCAATAGAGTCTATCTTTTGAAGTATTTCTACTCTTTCTTCCATACTCCAATTTGTATTATAGTCTTCAATTAGCTTATCAATTTCAGGGTTTGCCATTCCTGTCACATTAGTTACATCTAATTTCTCAGAAAATTTTGAATGTAACATTCCTTCAGGACTTGGGAGTAGAGACCCTGTCCATCCAGCAAACTGTACTTGAAATTTTCGATCCATCAACTTTTCGAATGTATTTTGTAAGACTACAAGATTAATCTTTATACCGACCTCTTCCAAATCTTTAACTAGAGGGTTAAAAATTCTATCCCAGCCTTGTGATATATAGAAATTTTCAATTTCAAAGTACTGCCCATCTTTTGATAGGAGTTTATCTCCTGGTTTTTTTGTCCATCCTGCTTCTTCTAGGAGGGATAGCGCTAAATCTGGATTGAAATCTTGTTTAGGGTTATTTAGATTTGCATATTTACTTCTTGGGAACCATGAGTTTTTTCTAACATATTCATTGTAGAATAATTTATCCATAAGTTTTTCAACATCCCATAAATGACAAAATGCTTTTCTTACTCTAAGATCATCAAAAGGAGCTTCTAAGGTATTAAAGGCAAGACCTCCAACACCTGCAGGTAGGAAGTTTATAAATTTCTTTCTTTGTATTAGGCCTCTTTCAATTTGCTCATATTCAGATGCTATAAATTTTTCTGCCCACCATTGTGCTCTTGACACCATGTATGTATCGTAATCTCCCGCAAAAAATCTCTCAACTTCTTGAGTTTCATCATTTATAAATATAAATTCGAGTACATCATAATTGTATAATCCTGTATTCCTTGGGTGTTGTAATGCCCAATAGTCTAGTTTTCGATCTAAAACTACTAAGCCATTATTTTCTTGAGTTGTTCTCTGGTTATTAAGTGTATATGGTCCTGTTCCAGGCATCATTTCAAATTGATATTTTTCAATATAGGTTGTTCCATCAATTTTATTTAAGTAATAAGATGGATATACAGTAATCCCTGAAAAACTATATAAGTTTCTCCACTCTGTTTTTTTAGCTTTAACACTTACAATATATTTGCTCTCTGCTGTAGGCATATTAAACTTTTCTGACCAAAATGTATATACATTTGGGTCACCATGCCCCTCATCAACAAGTATATTGTATGTTGCTACAACATCTTCTGCAGTCACTTCTCGACCATCTGAAAATCGTGCACGCGGATCAATTCTAAATAAGAATGTTAATGAGTCATCTTCTATTTTCCAATGAGTAGCAAGCGCAGGTTCTAGTTTAAATGTTTCGGCATCAAAACTAAGTAGTGGTTCATAAATAAGACCTTCAATCAAACTATTAAGTTGTGATCTTGTTTCTTTCCCAAATGCTCTTAATGTATTTGGAAATACAAGTCCAGCAAGAAATCGTAAAGTATCTCCTTTGATGGCATCTGGATCACCTGATATATTTGGGGAGGTATTAGTAACCCATCCATTACTAGCTGCTATGTTTTCAAAACCATATCCTCCATTTTCTTTGGAATCAGACAGGGATTCTGTTTGATCTTGATATGTTTTTGAAGTATCAAATTTTTTGTATACTTTTTTTTCTCCATTATCACAAGAAACTTGTAATAATAAAATAACAGATATTGTCATAAGCTTTAAATACACTAACATAAAATCTCCTAATTAATCAATAGCATTTGGAATGGACTAAACTTAATAATTTATTATTAATTCTAGAAAGGTTAAAAACGGATAGGCTATAAACTTATCTTATAATTATATTTAGATAAATCCTAAAGGTGAAAATATGAATTTAACAGATATAATTAATCGTTTAGACCTTCATGCCGATTGGGTGGGCTTACGAGAATATAAAGAACATACTACATATCACATGATTAGAGATAAAAATCCATTGACCAATGGAAGCTCAATCGATCATGGAGTTATGGTAGAAGTGCTTAAAAATGGACAATTTGGTTATTCTGCAACATCAGATCTTACATTTGATGGAATTAATAAAGCTGCAAAAATGGCTTACAGTAGTGCTCTAAAAGCTTCAAAGCATTCGATTTTTTCATTTAATAAAGATGTACGTCCAAAATCTAAGGGTTCATACGAAACCCCCCTAACTTTACCATTTGATTCTCTTAGCGCAGGAGAGATCAATGATATTTTAATGAAAGCAAATGATTGGCTTCAAGTAGATGATAGAATTATATCTGTAACAGCTATGGCTATGCTTGTGGAAACTACAATTAATTATGTTTGTTCTAATGGTAGCAATATTAGCCAGAGAATGAATATTGTAGGTTCAGATTATTCTGCAACTGCAAAGGATGGAAATATTATCCAAACAAGAACAGATGGCCGCTCTGGTAATCAGATGGGACTTGAAAGATTAAACAAAGATTTAGTTAAGGAAAGATGCGACAAAGTATCATCTCAGGTTATTGAATTAATAGAAGCAGAAGAATGTCCTACTGGTGAAATGTCGCTTGTACTTGCACCTGATCAAATGATGCTTCAAATCCATGAAAGTATTGGTCATGCACTTGAAATTGATCGAATATTAGGAGATGAGAGGAATTATGCAGGCTGGAGTTTTGTTGAACTTGAAGATTTCGGGAAATTGAAATATGGTTCTGATCTTATGAATGTAACATTTGATCCAACTATACCAAATGAAATGGCTTCTTATGGGTTTGATGATGGCGGTTTTAAGGCTAATAAGGAACACCTTATTAAGGATGGTATGCTTCTAAGAGGGCTTGGCGCTCTTGAAAGTCAGGCAAGAAGTAATATCCCTGCAGTTGCAAACTTTAGATCATGTTCATGGAATAGGGCTCCAATTGATAGAATGGCAAATCTTAATCTGGAACCAGGGACATCTAGTTTTGATGATATTATTTCATCCGTTGAATATGGAGTATATATGGAGACTAATAGATCATGGTCTATTGATGATTATAGAAACAAATTTCAATTTGGCTCTGAGTATGGTAAGCTTATAGAGAATGGAAAGATAACAAAGACTTTAAGAGATCCTAATTATCGAGCTATTACCATTCCATTTTGGAATAGCTTATCAATGGTGGGAAACACCTCTACTTTTGAAGTTCATGGTACCCCCAATTGTGGTAAAGGGGAACCAAATCAGGTTATTCGAGTAGGACATGCATCGCCTACTTGTTTATTTAATAATATCCAAGTATTTGGCGGTGCTTAAGGAGAATTTCATGAAAGAATATTTTTTTGACTTATCAGATAAGATTATCAATACTTTAGAAAATAATGAGAATTTAACTTTATCTATTAATGGAGAAAATAGTGAGTTTATTCGTGTTAATAATGCTAAAGTACGTCAACTTGGAACAGTTAGTGACGCCCAATTAAATATTGAATTAGTGAAGAATAATCGTAAGATGTCTTTATCCTTTACTTTGCAGCGCAATATGGAAAAAGATTTTTCAGCTGCCAAAAACTATATTTCTCAATTACGAAAAAGTATAGAATTTTTACCAGAGGATCCTTTATGTGTATTACCAAAAGACTATGGCTCACTTAATGAGGAATACAAAGGAGATTTATTATCTTCAGAAGATTCTATTGATGCTTTATTGCCTGCAATGCAAGGGGTTGATTTTACTGGTATTTGGGCATCTGGCGATGTTTTTATTGGTAATACAAATAGCGCAGGTCAGAAAAATTGGTTTTCAACAGAGACTTTTTCACTAGACTACTCTCTAATTAATCCACTGAAAAAAATGGTTAAGGAAACATATGCTGGCACAGATTGGAATCAATCTGATTATGAGAGTTTTGTAAATAACTCAAAAGAAAAATTAAAAATGTTGAATATGGAATCAAGGAAAATTAATCCTGGTTCTTATAGAACCTATATCGCTTCTGCAGGTGTTTCTGACCTTGTTTCTATGTTATCATGGGGGGGGCTAAGTGAGAATGCAATTAGAAAAGGAAGAAGTTCATTTATTAAAATGAAGGAGAAAAAGGTAGAACTATCTCCATGTTTTTCTTTAAAAGAAGATTTCGCATCTGGTACAGTACCAAGATTTAATAGTTCAGGGGAGATTGCAGATATTGAATTACCACTTATTATAAATGGCGCTTTACAAAACACATTAATTTCTACAAGAACAGCTAATGAATATGAACTCAAATCTAATTTTGCTTCATCTGGAGAATATTTGCGTTCCCCTGTGATGGATAGTGGTAGTATAGATGAAGAGAGTGTCCTATCTGAACTTGGGACAGGTGTCTATTTATCTAATCTTCATTATTTGAATTGGAGCGATCAATTAGGCGGTCGCGTTACAGGAATGACTAGATATGCATGTTTCTGGGTGGAAAACGGGGAGATAGTATCTCCTATTGAAGATATGAGGTTTGATGATACTATATATAATTTCTTTGGTCAAAATTTAGAATCTGCAACAAATAAATCTAGATTAAATCCAAGTACAGGGACATATAGTGGGAGAGATTTAGGCGGAGTGCATTGTCCTGGAATTATTTTAAAATCATTTGAATTAACACTTTAAATGTCTTTAGGCAAGTCCTGATTGGCCTGCAAATTCATTTGTATTAATATTTAAGCTTGATATAGCAACGTTCCATTTATGTTCATCTGTTTTTGAAAATATTAGATCTTCAGATGATGGCATAACTATCCAATCACCATTTTCTAGTTCTTTTTCTAACTGTCCTGCTCCCCATCCAGAATACCCCATAATAAGTCTATAATTATTAGGTCCACTACCGCTCTTTATATCATCAATGATATCATCACTAAAAGATATACCAGCGGTATTTTCAACAATTAGAGTTTCTCTTGATTTGTATTGACTATCATGTAATATAAAGCCTTTTTCAGGAGAGACAGGCCCTCCAAAATATACGCTGTTTGATTCTAGAATACTATAGAGTCCAGCTTCTTCTAAGATATTATTAGATTGCTCTTTTTGTAATGGTTTATTTATAATAAGCCCCATCGCACCATCTTTATCATGTTCACACATATAAATAAGACTTTGTCCAAATATTGGATCTTGTTTTAAATGTGGCATATTAATAAGAAAGCTATTTGAGAGGTTATTCATATATTATATACTAACATTATCAATCAAAATAATAAAGAAAAATATTAAGAACTGATTTATAATTTATAAATTATAAGATGAGAATTTTATCCTATACTATTTTAATATTTATGATATCAGCGTGCGCTGTACAAGGCCCTATATCAGGTGGACCTATTGATTTAGCTCCACCTAAGTTAGTATCATCATATCCATCTAATTTTTCTACGAATATAGCGTTGAATGAAAAAATTATTTTAATTTTTGATGAACAAATTGATCCCATATCTGCCAATGAGGCTATAAAAATAAATTATAATGATTTTAAAATTAAAGTAAGGGGTAAAAAGGTTATCATTGAGCCAAAATCAAATTGGGATCCCAATTATTTGATTGATATTTATATTGGAAGATCTTTAAAAGATTATCAAAAAAATTCTTTAAAATTCCCAATTAATATATTTTTATCATTATCAGACTCCATTCCTCCAAATAAAATTGGTGGAAATATAGTAGATATTCAAGCTATTAGTGATTCCTTGAAAATATCATCATCAGATCAGGGGAAAAAGACCTCAGGATATTATGAGGTGGGATTGTATAGACTATTAAATGATCAATTTACTTTAATTAAGAAAGTAGAGTCTAATGTCAACTTAGAATTTAAATTTGAGGCTTTGGATACTGGAAAATATAGAATAGGACTTGTAGAAGCTAGTAGAGGAGAGGGCCTTATTGATATCAATACAGATTTTAGATCTAAAAAATATTCAATTTTAAGTGATGATATTAATCTCAACTTAGAAATAAATAAAGCTTTTGTATCTTTATTCGTTGCACAACCAATACGTAGAGATGAAATTCAGGGGATTAATTTTATTAATCAGTATTTGGTTAAATACATACTAGCTCCACCCAATTCAACTAAAATTAGAAATAGAAAAGGTATTTTCATGGAGGGTTATTATAGTTTTATCAATAATGAAAATATTGCAGGAGATAGTGCTAGTATTACGTTGCAATTATTCAATGCATTTGAAACATATAATACAAATTCATTCGATTTTATAGTTCCTTTAGTATATGATATTGATGCACCTTTAATTGAAAAAAGTAGAAGGATTTATACACAAGAAAACAGCTTGGATTGGGATCTTAAATTTTCAGAGCCAATAAAATATACACGTCCTGATTCTACATTTTATATCCTTAGGGACTCTACAAAAATTTATTTAAAAAGCCAGTATAAAAAGCCCCCTAAGAGGATATTTGGTTCTGATAATTTTAATCAAATATCAGATTACAGCATGAGATGTATTATCCCAATTGATACTCTCGAATTATTTTACTCTGATAGCTTATATATTGATAATAACAATATATTTGATTTGTCAGGGAATATATTAATTGACTCTATTCTAGTTGATAATGTGAGTTTTGATGAAGGAGATGATATAGAAGCTATAGAAAAAGGTTTTGGAGGTATTTATGGTGAGGTTGAATTTTCTGATAGTATTAAATCTATAATTGTAGTTGCAAAAAACATTGAAGATAATTTTAAAAGCATTTATCAAATTAGAGATTATGATTTGTTTAAAAATAATAAATTTAGATTCAAAGAATTGCCTGCTGGTCAGTATTTATTATACTGTTATGAAAACTATAGCAATATAATTCAAGATTATGAATCTAGAAGTGATCGTGAATACCCATACTTTGGAGGGAAGTGGGAGCCTTTTGAAGCATCTTCAAAATTTTCTGAGGTTTTAGGACCAATTGAGGTGAGAACTAATTGGGATACTAAGAGTCTTAATCTTAAATTAAAAGAATCAGTAACCTATAAATAATATTAAATAAGAGGTCTTATGAGTGATACAATTATAATTCTTTCAGGAGGGTTTGACCCAGTACATAAAGGACATGTTAGAATGTTTAAAGCAGCCAAAGAGTTTCCTGCTAAAGTAATAGTAGGATTAAACTCTGATGCCTGGTTAACCCGGAAGAAAGGTAAACCGTTTATGCCTTGGGATGAAAGAAAAGAAATATTAGAAGTAATGAGTTGTATAGATTTTGTTTATGAATTTAATGATGGTGATGATAGTGCATGCGATTTAATTGAAAGAGTTGTAAGTAGATACAAAGGTAATCCTGATATTAAAGTATATTTTGGAAATGGTGGAGATAGAACTAATAGTAATTCTCCTGAGGTAAGTTATTGTGAAGCAAATAATATTGATCTTCTTTGGGGGGTTGGAGGTGAAAAAATTCAATCTTCATCTGATCTAATAAGAAATTCAAATCTATAGTGAGACAAAAAACTATATATAATGAACTTAAGGAAATTTTTAAAAAATTAAATTATAAAATCATTCAAGATAATGGAAATTTCAAAAGTGGTTATTGTATACTTGAAGATAAAAAAACAATTGTTATGAATAAAAACAATCCATTTGAAAGTAGGGTTAATTCTTTATGTATGATATTATCTTCTATTAATACTTCTAAGATTTATTTAAAACCATACATTAGAGATATTGTTGATAGTAAAAAGCAGATGAGACTAAGAAAGTGAATATATGATAAGAGTAAGAAAGTTATCATAAAGAATAAAATTTCTTTTTTTCATTTTAATAATAGTTGTTAATTTACCGCCTCGACATTTAATTCCGGTATAGCTCAGTTGGTTAGAGCAACGGACTGTTAATCCGTGTGTCCCTGGTTCGAGTC
>CAZKFO010000061.1:0-9280 GCA_964552145.1 uncultured bacterium
GCAGTATTTGTTTCGCTATAGTGTTTATTATAAATAGTTTTATAATTAGGAAATTGATTTATAATAAGCTCTTTTTTATATCCAACAATAATACTAATATCTTTTTTAGGAATATATTCATTTAAGAAATTAAGTTGACGCTCGATAATTGTTTCATTATTATCAAGCTTTGTTAAAGGTTTAGGAATTGATCTTTCCAATCTTGACCCTACTCCCGCAGCAAGTATAATAGCCTTCATTTAATTATCCCGTAAAATTTTAATCGCGTTGTCATAATCAATTTGAGTAGTCAATTTAAAATTTTGCTTATCACTTAGTATAAATTTACAATTATAATTACTCATCATCATGATTGAGATATCATCTGTTGCATCTCCTCTAAATTTTTTATGTGCAATTAATATTTTTTTATAATTAAATGCTTGAGGAGTTTGGAATGAAATTAGTTCTTCACGATTTTGCATATTAACTATTGAATTATTTTTATATTGTGCAATAGTATCAGTAATTAATGCTGCGGTAGTTATACCATCTACATTTTTTAAGCCTTCAATACATTGTTGAATTAATGTTTCTGTAATAAAAATTCTTGCTGCGTCATGGATGAGAACATTTTGAGTATTTACATTGCATGACTTCAGTCCTAGATAGGAGGATTCTCTTCTAGAATTACCACCCTCTATTACTTTAATATGTGGATAGTTATCTTTCATTTCACTAATATATTCTTTTGACACAACCAGTATAATATTATCTATATAATTAGAATTTTCAAGAGTAGTAATTGAATAATCAATAACAAGTTTTCCATTAATTTTTAGATATGGTTTAGGAATATCTTTCTTCATTCTAGATGATTTCCCTGCAGCTAATATTATAGCACTATTCATGCGATCATCTCTAATTGTTTAATTTCATTATTCTCTAGAAAATTATTAATCATTGCTAGAATATTAGAACATATCTTTCCATCAAATCTATAGCAACATTCTTCACCCCAGTACAATCTATTAGCAGCATATTTTTTCTTTTCATTCAACGCTCTCTTTATTGTTTCATGCACGTTTTCTGGTTTGCAGATATGACCCAATATCCAGTCTTCATGTGTATATGGTATTTTAAATGGATGATTTGAATCTTTAATCATATTACATTCTTCATTAATAATTTGGCTAGGAATCCATGCTTTTTCAGTTCTTTTATCCTTATGCGGGAAACATCCAGGATACTCATCTAGTAAGAGCTGAATTATAGTTTTATCAAGTAAGGATCCTTCCACAAGTACGGATGAAACATCGCTAATTATAATGTCTGCCAGATGAATAAATTGATTTATGTTTTCACCTTTCGATGGGATTACACAGTTATATTTTTTGCCTCTTAAGTAATCAGCTGGATGAGGTATTGCTATAACATTCTCAATATCTTTAAAATATTTAATGTTATTTATTCCAGCATTATTTGAATATTTTCCTCCCCATGAAGGAGCAAATAGGATTATAGGTTTTTTATCGTTCAAATTATATTTCTTGCATAATTCGAGTCGATTTATTTTCATATTAAATAATTCATCCATTTTAGGATAACCACCTATTAATCCATTTTTAAAATCTAAATTTATAGCTTTCATTTTTCGTTCAAATGCCTTTCCAGGGTAAAATAATAAGTCAGCTTCATGAAAAAATGAGTATTTATATGTATAGTATTTCATAGGACTTAGTCCATGTTCAATATAAATATATTTCCCAGACCACCCCATTTTTTTTACTCTTTTTAAAGGACTGTCATGAGATATAACAATATTCTTTGAAAGTTTTCCTAGCGTAAAAAAATTTCTAAGAAAACTTTTATGAACTTTTTTAAAGCGAACATCCCATTTTTGATTGTACGCTAGATTGTATAGTGGTTTTAAACTTATATATTCTTTGTGGCTTGACCATAAAAAATCGAGCCTAAAATTATTGTTTTTTAAATTGTGCATCATATAAAAATTTATATTCTTTATTATATTTTAGAAGTTCACTATGCGTGCCACTCTCTACGATTTCACCATCTTTAAGAACAATTATATTATCAGCACTCATGATAGTTGAAAGCCTATGTGCAATAGTAATCACTGTTTTATTCTTAATTAAGTTATCTATTGCTTCATGTACTTTTATTTCTGAATCTGAATCTAAGGAAGCAGTGGCTTCATCAAGAATTAGAATTGGTGAATCTTTAAGCATGGCTCTAGCTATAGCAATTCTTTGTCGTTGTCCACCTGATAGCTTTACCCCTCTCTCACCAATTTTGGTATTAAATTTATCTGGGAGATTCTGTATGAACTCAAACGCATTTGCTCTTTTGGAAGCCTCTATAATCTCATCCTTACTTGCCATTTCTTGACCTAAAAGTATATTATTCTTAATACTATCATTGAATAAAAATGAATCTTGTGGTACTAATGAAATTAATTGTCTAAGTGATGCTAACGGAATGGTTCTAATATCCACGTTATCAATTTTTATAGATCCTTCAGAGGCATCATAAAACCTCGGGAGTAGACTGATGAGAGTAGATTTGCCAGATCCACTTTTTCCAACTATTGCAATTTTATTTCCCTTATGTATACTAAAGGAGATATCATTAAGAATATTTGCTGTCTTATCATGATATTTAAAATATAGATTATTTACTTCAATAGAATTGTTAAATGAATTTAACTCTTCACTATCTTTACTCTGATATTGCTCTTTGATATTTAAAATTTTAAATACTCTAGCTGCAGAAGCTAATGAGGTCTGTATTGCTAAATTAACACTTGCTAGGCTTTTTGCGGGTTCCATTACTGCAAATAAAAATATAATAAACTTGATAAAATCATCAGGTGACATGGATAAGTTATAAAATACCTCGTTTCCTCCAACCCATAATAAAATTACTGCAATGGTAACTCCAATCATATCATTGACTGGAGTCGTAATAAATGAGAGCTTATCTTTTTTAAGCATAATTTGGAAATACTTTTGACTCTCAGATACAAATTTTTGTATTTGTTCATTTTCTTTTATAAATGATTTAATCACCTGTATCCCAGTTATATTTTCATTAATAATATTAGTAATTCCTGCGATAGATTTGCTTGATCGAGTTACTTTCCTTCTTATACTTTGACCTATTTTTAAAACTACTATACTAACGAGTGGAGCCATGACTAATGCAATTAATGTCATTTTTATATTAATTAAAAATAACATAGTAATCATGAAGATTATATTTAAAGGATCTTTAGATAACTTTCTAACAGCCTTTGTAACTGCAATTCTCATTCTTGCACCATCATTTAATACAATTGATGAGATTTCACCAGTCTTGTTTTGATTGAAAAATGACATTGGTAGAAATTGTAAATGTTCAAAAATATTACGTCTAATATCCATAATCATTTTATTGTTTACATATGCCATTGTCACTTCAGACATATATAAAAAAATATTTTTAAATAAGAATGTAAAAAAAAGAAGGATACAAAGCATTTGTAATTGCTGAAATTGACTACCTTGGCCAATAATATACAACGTATAGATTTCTAATTTTTCAATCACATTATTAGGATTACTATTTGTTAAAACATTAGGATCTAGAATACTAGATATAAGAGAACTAACCATCCAAAGAGATGCGGTATTCATTATTACATATAGGAATGAAAAGAATAGTGAAATTAATACTGTTCCAGTATACGGTTTTGCATATGCTAATATTTTCTTATAATGTTCCATTAATATTCCCCGGCACCTTTCCGAATAATGGATTCTGGAGTTGTACTAAAATCTATTATTGTAGAACCTTTAGATATTAGCTCCTTTTTAGTATAGAAAGTAGTTATATGATTAAATTTTTTTGTAATATGATCAATATTTGTCATTGGTGGATCACCATGTATATTTACGCTGGTAGTAACGATTGGATATTTGGTTTCCTTAATTATTGTATTACAAAATTTATTATTAATTATTCTGATCCCAATTAATTTTGAATCAGATTGGATATAAGGAGATATTTTTGGATTATTTTTTGATTCTAAGAGAATCGTATATGGTCCAGGCAACAAGTCATTAATTTTAATAAATATTTTCTTACTAATTTTAGCATATTCATAAATTTCATCTAAATCATTTATGATGATACTAAGAGGAGACTTTCTCCCTTTAATCTGATTAATTTGAGATATAGCATCTGAGTTAGTTGCATCTGCTCCAAATCCATAGAGAGTATCAGTTGGATAGATAATAATTTCTCCAGCAATTATCTTGTCTATTGCTATTTTAGTATTTTCAATAGATGCACCGTATAAATTATTTTTTATTTTCATTTATATATCTTTTTATCCCATTTTTTATGGAACCAAAAATATTGATGTGGATTTTGTTTAATTTTTTGTTCTAATATTTTGACATATTTTTCTGTAATATCTTGAATTATATCATCCTCATTAGTTTTATCTGATGAAATAGATTTTACAAATGTATAGTACTTATAATTATTCCCCATTATACACAAAACGATAAATAATTTACATTTAGTTCTACTATAGAATATGCCTGAACCTTTTGGGAATGAAGCTTCCTTAGAAAAAAAAGGTATAAAGACTCCTTTGTTTCTAGCATTTTGATCACTTGCTAAACCTATAAATTCTTTATTTGATATTGTATCATATAAGCTTTGTAAAGCATTTTTCTTCCATGTTAAACTAATATTAGGAAAGCTTCTAAGCCTAGTATAGTAGCTATTTGCATGGTCATTTTTTTGTTCCCTAATAACAGTTTCCATTTTGATATTATTTAATCCCATTGCAGGTAGGACAGCTTCCCAATTTCCAAAATGTGCTGACATAATTACTCCGCCATCTGAGGATTGAAGTATCTTTCTATCCTTAGGTCTAAGGATTATAGTATTAGATAGATTATTTTGATTTAGATTAGATTGATTAATAAAATCAATAAAAACCATTCCAAAATGCCTATAGCATCTTAGTAATAATATTTCTAGGTCTAATTTATTTAACTTTGGGAATGCAATATTTATATTAATGGTTGCCACTTTTTTTCTAAGTCCCATTAAATAAATTAGAGTCCCTATTTGCCTACCAATTAATAAATTCCATGACCTTGGGAGTAAAGACACTAAAGATATTATTATATTTGTAATTAAATTCATTTAATTTTTATTATAAATAAAATAGCCTATAACTAAAGTGTATAAATATAACTTTATTTTATTTATTTCTCCTTGTAAATTCGTTCATGCGGTCTAATAATAATTTTTCTATGATTTTGTTTATTTATTTATTCTCATTTCTTCTATCTGCAGATTACAATGTGACTCTGATCCCTATTTCTGGAGATATTGATATGGGTTTACCTTATTATATAGATAGAGGTATTCAGTTAGCAGAAGAAGATTCTTCAAAGTTAATAATATTTGAAATTGATACATTTGGTGGTCGTGTTGATGCCGCTACAAGAATTAAAGACCTTATTTTAGAGACAGCGATACCTACTGTTGCATTTATTAATCGTAGAGCGATATCTGCAGGAGCATTGATTTCATTATCATGCGATCAGATTATTATGACAAGTGGTGCAACAATTGGAGCAGCTACAGCAGTAAATGCCAAGGGTGAAAAGGCTTCTGAGAAAGTAATTTCTTATATGAGAGAAGAAATGGCATCAACTGCAGAGGCAAATGGAAGGTCTAGAGAAATAGCAGAAGCAATGGTAGATGAGAACATTAAGATTGACTATATGATGGATATTAATCAAGATACCATTAAATCTGATCTAATTAAGGGTTTTATTGAAGGAAAATTAGTTACGTTATCTACTATCAATTCAATTAAGCTCGGGATTGCTGATAAGCAGCTAGAAACAATTGATGATATAATACGCTCTGAAGGAATTACTAATTATAAACTTATTAAGATTAGTGAGACATGGACAGAAAAATTAGTTAGATTTTTAACCAATCCAAATGTTGCCCCATTATTAATGAGTTTAGGTATGCTAGGACTTTTCTTTGAAATCAAGTCTCCAGGGTTTGGAGTGCCTGGTGGGATAGGACTTTTATGTCTGGGACTATTCTTTGGCTCCCATCTACTGGTTGGTCTAGCAGATTTTTCAGAATTAATTGTTCTTATTTTAGGAATTATACTTATACTTATTGAAATAATAGTAATTCCAGGTTTTGGGATATTTGGTATAGCGGGTATTTGTATGATAATGTATGCACTATATAATATGCTTATAGGTAATTATCCGACTCACAATGAAATTGAGCTTGCATATAGAAGTTTAATAATTATGATATTTACAACGGGAATTCTATCAGTACTAATATTTAGAATGATAGTAAAATCAAACTTTTATAATAGTTTAGTCCCAATACAATCACAATTCAAGGAAGATGGTTATACAATATCTAAGAATTTACACACATTGATTGGTCAAGAAGGAGTTACAACAACAGATTTAAGGCCATCAGGTAAAATTTTAGTTGAATCTAAAATGTATCAAGGGATGAGTGGTGGTGATTATATAGAGAAAGATTCAAAAGTTACAATTATTAATGTTGATGAAAACCAACTTGTTGTTAAGAAAACATAGGAGAGAGATATGGCTGCATTAGGAATATTCCCATTATTTATAATTGGATTAATTTTATTTTTATACTTTGTTCCATTAGGGATTTGGGTTCAATCAGGTGTTTCTATTGGTTGGGGAAAACTAGGTATGATTAAGCTTGTAATTATGAGAATTAGAAAAATATCACCTCGATTAATTGCTGATGGTATTATTAATCTACATAGAGCAGGATTAGTCCAAATCACTTCTGAAAATTTAGAGACTCATTATCTTGCTGGTGGTAATGTTATGAATGTTGTGGATGCATTAATTGCTGCAGACAAGGCTAGTATTGAGCTTGATTTTCAAACAGCTACGGCTATTGATCTTGCAGGTAGAGATGTCAAAGAAGCTGTGCAAACTAGTGTATATCCAAAAGTAATTGATTGCCCTAAAGATGCAAAAGTTTCAGCTGTCGCAAAAGATGGTATAGAGATTAAAGCAAAAGCAAGGGTAACAGTTAGAACTAATATAGAACAACTTGTTGGTGGTGCTACTGATGATACTGTGATTGCAAGGGTAGGAGAAGGAATTGTTTCTGCCATTGGTTCTGCAGCAACCTATAAAGATGTATTAGAAAATCCTGATAATATTTCAAAAGCTGTGCTTAGCAGAGGACTTGATGCTGGAACTGCATATTCTATTTTATCTATTGATATTGCAGATGTTGATGTTGGGAGGAATATCGGTGCACATTTAGAAGCTGATCAAGCTGAAGCTGATAAGAAAGTTGCTCAAGCTAAAGCAGAGAGTAGAAGAGCAATGGCCGTAGCTGCAGAACAAGAAATGCTTGCTAAGGTTCAAGATATGAAAGCAAAAGTTATTGAAGCAGAATCTGAGGTTCCAAAAGCTATGTCTGAGGCATTCCGTAAAGGGAATCTAGGAATTATGGATTACTATAAAATGAAAAACATTCAATCTGATACTGAAATGAGAGAATCTATATCTGAATTGGACAAAAATAAGAAAGAAGATACTGAGGAATAATGCCAGATTTTAATCCAGGGTTTCTAGGGATTATTCTATGGGGAATAATTTCGTACCTTTTTAGAAAAAAGAAGGCCCCCAATGATTCTCAAGTTGAAAATATTTTAGATGATGACTCTTCTCGACTTGATTATTCTGATGAGATTTTTTATGATCAAAATACTTTAGATAATAGTATGCTTAGTATAGATCAAGCCTTAGAAGAGATTGATCCTAATGTGAGATCCCAGTATAATGGAACAAATATTTCTCCTGAGATAGATAAAAATATAAATTCAGGTTTAGATTTTAAGCATACCCCAAAACCTAGTCTTAGTTTATCTAAAATGCTTGGAGATAGTAATAATTTAAAATCAGCTTTTATTCTTAAAGAAATCCTTGATAAGCCACTTGCATTAAAGGAAAATGATTAAGAATAGACTTGAAATCCCCAATCATTTAAACAATTATATTGTTGATCAAGACTATAGTCGTTATACAGCAATAGATCATGCTTGCTGGCGCTTTATAATGAAGATATCTACTGATTTTTTTTCTAAATATGCACATAGTTCATATCTTAGCGGACTAGATGCAACGGGGATTACTAGAGAGTATATTCCAAAAATATCAAATATTAACTCAAAACTGAATGATATAAATTGGAGTGCAGTTCCTGTAAGAGGTTTCCTCCCACCTATAATCTTCATGCAATTTCAAGCCCACTCTATACTTCCTATTGCATCAGATATGCGAACGATTAATCATCTTACATACACACCAGCTCCAGATATAGTGCATGAAGCGGCTGGTCATTCTCCTATTATAGCAGATGAGGAATATTCAAAATACCTTTCTAACTATGGGAAAGCTGCTTCTAAGGCTATTTATTCTAAATTTGATCATGAAGTATACATGGCAATCCGACATCTTTCTGATATCAAAGAGAGCCCTTTAACTTCTTTAGATGATATAATGAAAGCTGAAGATGAATTGAAAAATAAAATAAGTGCTATGCCCTTTATTAGCGAAGCAGCATATCTAGCTAGATTAAATTGGTGGACAGTTGAATATGGATTAGTAGGTGACATAAAACATCCAAAAATTTTTGGAGCAGGCTTATTGTCATCTGTTGGTGAAAGCTATAATGCAATTTTTGGTGACGTTAAAAAAATCCCATTTAGTTTAGATTGTATTAAGTATTCATATGATATAACAGAACAGCAACCACAGCTTTTTGTTGCTGAAGATTTTAATCATCTAAATCAAGTTTTAGATGAATTTATTAATGGAATGGCGTTTTATAGTGGAGGAATTTCTTCTGTGCAGAAGGCAATAGATTCAAAATCTATCTCTACATTTAAACTTGATTCTGGCATTGAAATATCAGGGATTCCTACAAATATAATTGGAGAGGAGAAAGAGGAGTTTTTTAGATTCACTGGCCCTGTCCAAATTTGTTATAAAGGAAAAGAAATAGAAGGCCATTCGGGAGATTATCACAATCAAGGTTTTAGCTCTCCGTTATGTAGTCATCAAATAATTGATAAAATAAGTTCAACATCAGATGAAGAATGGGTTGATATCCATTTTGAGTCAGGAATAAAACTTAATGGAAGGCTTAATAATAAGTTATTTGATAAAAATAT
>CAZKFO010000062.1:0-9039 GCA_964552145.1 uncultured bacterium
GTCTTCTTAACAATAATGACATTTGTCTATATGCTGATGCATGTTTGGATAGATCATCATATACCACAAGAGCATGCATACCATTATCTCTATAATATTCACCTAGTGTTGCACCTGTATATGGAGCTAGGAATAATAATGGTGCTGGTTCCATCGCACTAGCAGTTACTACCGTTGTATATTCCATTGCACCAGAATTTTCTAACTCAGCCACAACTTTAGCGACAGTTGATTCTTTTTGTCCAACTGCAACATAAATACAGTATACTGGCTTATCAGAACTATGAGTTTCTTTCTGATTGATTATAGTATCAATAGCTACAGCAGTTTTACCTGTCTGTCTATCACCAATAATAAGCTCTCTCTGACCTCTTCCTATTGGGATCATTGCATCAACTGACTTTAAACCTGTTTGAAGCGGTTCCTTCACAGGAAATCTAGATAATACTCCAGTAGCTTTTCGCTCAACAGGTAATGACTCTTTAAAATTAATAGGGCCTTTACCATCAACTGGCTGACCTAATGGATTGATAACTCTACCAAGGAATTCTTTCCCCACTCCTACCTGCACCACCTTGCCGGTACGTTTTACTAAATCACCTTCTTTTACTAATTTACTATTACCAAACAATACGGCTCCCACATTATCCTCTTCAAGATTCATAGCCATACCAAATACACTATTAGGAAATTCTAATAACTCAGATGATAATACATTTTCTAATCCTTGAATTCTTGAAACTCCATCACCTACATAAATTACTTCACCAACTTCAGACACATCTAAATCAACCTGTAAATCTGATAGCTGCTGCTTTAATAATGATGATATTTCATTAGTCTTAATTTCTTCCATTTATAACCCCTTTAGACACTTAATAAAGATTGTTTTACTTTTTTTAATTTAGTTGATACAGAACCATCTATAATTCTGTTTCCTATTCTAATTTTAACCCCACCTAATAAAGATTCATCTATTTCAAATGACGTCTCAGATACATTATCAATATTAAATTTCTGTTTAATTGATTCAATCATTTCCATTCTATCTGATTCAGAATATTCATAAGAGGACGTAATGTGAATCTTTTTCATATTGCTGTTTAAGTCAACTATAGATATAAACCTATCAACGATATCTGAGAATAATCCTGCGTCACCATTATCTATTAGTATAGATAATAATTCAAGCTCAAGTTCTGTTAAATAATTTTTAAAGACATTAGAAACAATGGAATGTTTGTTCTGTGATGAAACTCTCTTTGATAAAATCAAACACTTCAATTCAGGTATGTCTTTTAATGAATATTTAAAAGAATTTAGATTATTAATAATTAATTGAAAATCTTGATTATTATTTAATGAAACATGATATAATGCTTCTGCATACTTCTTTATCTTTTTAATATCTTTCAATTAATTTGCCTCATTGATTGTTGCCTTTGCAATTTCTCTATTGGTTGAATCATCCATATTTTTATTGACTACTTTGGACGCTGCTTGGATTGCTAAATCTACTGAGGCTGTTTTAATCTCATCAATTGCCTTTGATTTTGCTGCCTCAATATCTTTTTTTGTTTTTTTCATTAACTCATCAGCCTTTATTTTTGCTCGATTCTCAATCTCATTTTTTAATTTTTCGCCAGCTTCTTTGCTTTTTGATAAAATTTGTTGAGATTCAGATTGTGCTTTAGATATCATTTTATCATACTCACTCGATACTTTTTCAGCCTCTTCTTTAGCCTTATCTGCTGATGATAATGCATCATTTATTTTCTTCTCTCTCTCTTCGAGAGCAGACATTAAAGGTCCCCATGCCTGCCATTTAAGTATAAACAAAACAATTCCAAAGGTAATTAATGTCCATATAAATAATCCTGGATCTGGAATGAGCCATCCTCTTAACCAATCAGCTTGCTGATTAGAACCAGCAAAAATGGTGCTAAGAAATGATACTAATATTATTAGTTTTATCATATTAACCCTTATGCGTTATTATACGTTATTTCTCTTAATACTTACTGATTAAAGAACTACAGCAAGGATACAAACAACTAATGCAATAATTGCAACACCTTCTAAAAGAAATAAAGGAAGATTTACAGTTCCCTTAATATCTTCAGTAGCTTCAGGTTGCCTTGCTGTTGCTTCTGCTGCAGATGAAAAAATATTTCCAATTCCAATCCCTGCGCCAATTGCAGCAAGACCTGCGCCAATTGCAGCAAGACCTTTATATGTACCATCAGCTCCAAACGCTGAAGTAATCATTAAACAACATGCTATCACGAACATTCTTCTATTACTCATTTACTTACTCCTTTTTAACATTAATTAATGATGTGCATGAATAGCCATACCAATAAACACTGCTGAAAGCAGTGAAAAGACATACGCTTGAACCAAGCACACTATTATCTCTAAAAAATAAATTGCTGTATTTAGTACAACTGAAATAATTCCTACTGATAAAGATATATTCTGAGAATATCCTGCACCATTTGCAAAAAGGATCATTGGAATACCAAAGATTGCAACTAATCCAATGTGCCCAGCTGTCATATTTGCTCCTAATCGTAGCATAAGTGCAACTGGCTTAATAAACATTCCCATAATTTCAATAGGGATAAGAATCAATAGCACGGGAGCAGGAACTCCTCCAGGGATCATATTTTTCCAATGTCCTATAAATCCATGTTTCATTGTTCCAGCCACAATAATTGAAAAAAATGTTATTGTTGCCAAGGCAGCAGTCACCCCCATATTCCCAGTTATTGTAGAGCTTCCTGCTACACCTGGAATTTTTTCAAAAAATGGGATCATGCCAATAAAATTTCCCATTAAAATAAAGATAAAAAATGTAAAAATAAGCGGTGTCCAAGTTCTATATCTTTCTTTCCCAATATTTGGAATTACAATATCAGACTTAACAAACTCCATTAGTATTTCAAACACATTAGAGATACCTTTTGGTCGCGCATCAATATTATTTCGATATATTCTAGTTGCATATAGTGAGACCATAATAGTTAAGAAAGCAACAATAAATAACATAATAACATGCTTAGATATAGATAAATTTATTCCCATAAATTCAATATTATGCCAGACTACATCTTCAGAATTAAGATTAACAACATGACCAAAAATTGTATTTCCATTAAACTCTGGACCAGTAGCACTAAGCCCCAAAGAAAAAATTAGAAAAACTAAGCTAATTTTTAAGATATGTGAATATGCAGTACGAAGAAATTGCGCTATACTGATACCAGACGATTTAATCATTAATATCTTTAATTCCAATTATGTTTTTATCAAAAACTTAAAATAGTACTAATTATTATATTGTGAATTTGAGTCTATTTAGCTAACAAAAAAAAGGAAAAAGAGCGACAGATAAAAAAATATTAATATTTATTAGAATCTCTCCAAATTCCATAGAGAGAAACAATCGAACCAACAACCAAGCTAATGATTAGACCATATGGACTAATAGAAAAATATTTGTCTATTTTATAACCAAGCCAACCAAATAGCATAATAGAGGCTGTAATTTGGAAGCCCACATAAGAAAATTTTAGCCAGCTACTTTGTGGAGCCTTCATTGAGACTTGCAATTTTTTTTGTCTTGATTTTAGTAGATATAACTTTTCCTTTTGCCATAGTACATAAACCATTGAAAGATGCGCCATCTTCAATTATTAATATTGATGCTAAGAGATTGCCATTAAGCACTGCAGTTGATGATAAACTAACTTTTTGCTTTGACTCTATGTCACCTTTGAGAACTCCACTAATATCAGCACTATGAGTTTTAACATTTCCATGCACCTCTGAGCCTTTTGACATGGTAAGGATACCATTACACATGATATTACCCTTAACCTTACCATAAATTAACAAATTCCCCTTAATCGAAAGATCCCCCTCTATAGATAGGTCGGGACCAATAATAGAACTTAAACTATTCTGTTGAAACATCTACATCTCCATATTTTTTTATTATTTCTCTAGGGTCAATAATAACATTATTATACCACACCTCAAAATGCAAATGCGGTGCAGTCGTTATACCAGACTCTCCAACTGTAGCAATAATTTGTTCTTTCTTAACTAAATCTCTTTCGCTAACCATTAGAGAGTCACAGTGACCATATACAGTAAAATAATTATATGGATGTGAAATTATCAATGTATTTCCAAGATTTTTATTTTCTCCAGAAAAAATGACCACTCCATCTAAAGCTGATTTAATATGATCCCCCTTATATGATATAATATCAATTCCATTATGATTATTCTCTGCATCTAATCCTTGTGTAACAAAACCATCAATTGGTGCAATCATCCATGAAGAAGTTGCACCTGTATGTATTACTTTTTTAATATCTCTTAATGCTAATGAATCAGATGTGCCTAATAACTTTTGATTTGAAATTATATCAACAATCTCATCTCTAAATACTCTCATCTGTTTTAACTCGACAGAACCTTGCCTTGAGTCCAAACCAAAAAATATAGCTGCTCCAAAAATTGCAAGTAATAATATCAGCAAAATACCCGATAACAATAAGACTATTGGTGTGGTTGAAAGTCTTATAGATTTATTTATATGATCAGATTCAGATGCAATTAATAAGGTGTAATATTTTTTAATCAAGCCTATTGAATCTTTACTTAATTAATAAATCTAATATTCTTTGTAAATCATCCTTAGAATAGTATTCAAAGATAATTTTACCTTTTGATTTTTTATTGGATAATATGGAGGCCTTAGTACCATATCTATGGATAAGTTTATTTTCTAATTGAATCAATGCTTTTGATCTAGAAGTATTTGCTTTATTTGACTTTAAAGAAGATGTTTTATTTATTTTTAATATTAATGATTCCGTATCTCTAACGGACATCTTTTTATTTTTAATTCTATCACATACCGCTAGCATTTTTATCTTAGATTTTAAAGATAATAATAAAATCGCATGCCCCGTACTAATTCTATTTTCCTTTATATCATCTTTAATAGAACTTGGGAGATTAAGCAATCGCAAGGAGTTAGCAATCGCAGATCTACTTTTCCCAACTCTTTTAGCAATCTCTTTTTGTGATAACTTATATTTACTTCTTAATACTTCAAAACCTTCAGAAGCCTCAATGGGGTTAAGGTTGTCTCTTTGGATGTTCTCTATAAGAGCATATTCCATGACTTCAGCCTCTTTTTTAATGGAAATAACATATGCAGGGATACTTTTAAGCCCTATGTTTTTTGCAGCTCTATATCTTCGCTCTCCAGCAATAATCTCATATAATCCATCCTTTAATTCTCTCACTGCTATTGGTTGTAAAATACCTTTTTCTTTTATAGATAAAGCAAGTTCTTCCATTTTTCGAGAGTTGAAATTTTTTCTTGGTTGATTTTTATTGGGTTTTATTCTAGATAATGGAATAAAATTATCTAACTGCGCATCATTCTCTTCAGTAGAATACTGAGAAATGAGCGCCTCTAACCCTTTTCCTAAATATGCTTTTTTACTCATTCTTCTTTAAGAACTCCAAAGTTAAATTCATATAATCTTGTGCCCCGATACTAGATGCATCATAAAGTAGTATTGGCTCTCCATGACTAGGTGCCTCTCCTAATCTAACATTTCTATGGATTGTTGTTTTGTAAACCTTATCTCCAAAGTATTCTTTTAGCTCTTTAACTACTTCTTTAGATAAATTTAGTCTAGTGTCAAACATTGTTGCTAAAATTCCCTCAATAGATAATTTTTTATTAAGTTTTTTCTGCACCAATCTAATTGTATTTAATAATTGTGATAATCCTTCTAACGCATAATACTCACATTGAATTGGAATAATAATTGTATGAGCTGCAGTTAAAACATTAATTGTTAATAACCCTAGTGATGGAGGACTATCAATAATAATATATTTATATTTTGATTGTACTTCTCTAGAGTTAAGTTGATCTTTCAGCATTCTTTCTCTAGTCAACATCCCAACTAGCTCTATTTCAGCCCCTACAAGCTGCGGACTTCCCGGTAAAATATCTAAGAAATCTAATTTAGAATTTAATATGCATTTTTCTATATCATGCTTACCTATAATAACGTCATAAACTGATTTTTTATACGAGCCAACCTTAACTCCAAACCCAGAAGTGCAATTTGCTTGAGGATCCATATCTACCACTAGAGTTGAATTTTCTGTTGCTGCTAAAAATGCAGCTAAATTAACTGCTGTGGTAGTTTTTCCTACGCCACCCTTTTGATTGCATATTGCAATAATTTTTGTTTTAGTCTTTGCCATTTATACTTTTAATTTATAAAAAAATAATTTATTCTTTCTATCCACATTATGATAGGATTAAATTCAATAGTTATATCCAAAGGAAATTAAGACATATGTTTCATGATTTCAAAACCAGATTAATATTAATACTGATATTAGTAGGTTCAGCAACCTACACATTAATCCCATCATATAATAAATATTTTGTGGAGGATAAGCTCCAAGATACTAATAGTTCTAGAGCTTTAAAACTGGGACTTGATTTACAAGGAGGAATGTATGTCTTGCTTGAAATAGATCTCCCAATATTAATAGAAAAACTTGCTGATAAAAAAACCGAGGAATTAAAGGAACTTATTACATTAGCAAACAATCAATCAGTGGAAACAAATACTAATTTCTTTAATGTATTTCTTGATGAAGCTGAAAAAAACAATATACGATTATCTAAAAATTATATAAAATTAAGAACCCAGGCATCTGAAAAAGCTGATAATAAATTAATAATACAACTACTCAAAAATAATAGAGATAACGCCATCCAAAGTGCTATTGAAATCTTAAGAAATAGAGTTGATGAATTTGGAGTCTCTGAGCCAACCATCCAACGTTTTGGAGATAATCGAATCATTGTAGAGCTTGCTGGTATACAAGATCCAGAACGAGCAAGATTATTAATACAAAGAACTGCATCATTAGAGCTTGCTTTAGTATTAGATGATAGATATGATAATGTAGTATCTGTTATTGATAATTATCTTATCAATAACAAAATAAATCTAATTGATGATACAATTGAGAAGACAGCACCTAAACTAGATACTACTTCAGAAGATATATTGATTAATTCAAGTAATAACGATAAGCTAACTTTTAATTTTGATGAATTTCCAAATCCTGATAATGTAAATGAAAATCCATTTTCAGCATATATTAGTCCAGTACCCGAAGGGTATGGGGTATTGTTACCATATATATCCAAAGTCAATAAACTTTTAGATAAAATGAAAAATAATGATGCTCTACCTAGGGGAGGGAGATTTGTTTGGGGGAACTCAATAAAAAATTATTCTTTAGGGGCCGCCGGGGGCGTATTAAAATATAAACCACTTTATTATATTACAAACAATCCTTCTATTACAGGTGGTATGATTAGAAACCCCAATGCACGAATAGCTCCTCCAGGTTCACAAAATGCAGGGCAGTGGGTTATTAGTCTTGATATGAATCAAAAAGGAGCAAGGTCTTGGAACACTTTCACTGGTGCAAATATAGGTAAGCGGGTTGCGATAGTACTTGATGACAAAGTATATATGGCTCCATATATAAATGACCAAATTCCTACGGGACAAACGCTAATTAGCGGTCTAGATGATGCAAATGAAGCTAAGGATATTGCGAATGTATTAAGAGCAGGTGAACTTCCTGCGCCTATAAATATAATAGAGGAGAGAACTGTGGGTCCATCACTTGGAGCTGACTCCATTAAATCTGGCCGAGATGCATTAGTTTTTGCATTTATTGCAATCTTAATATTTATACTATTTTATTATAAAACCTCTGGGATATTCGCAAATGTAGCTCTTTTATTAAATGTTTTCTTTGTCCTATCTATGCTTTCCTTGATCGGTGCTACATTAACTCTTCCAGGAATTGCGGGGTTAATATTAACAATAGGAATATCAGTAGACGCTAACGTTATTATTTTTGAAAGGATTAAAGAAGAGCTAAGAACGGGTAAAGATATATTCTCAGGAATTCAATCTGGATATAAGCGAGCATTCATCACTATCTTTGATGCTAATATTACAACTCTCATTGCTGCATTTGTATTAGCTAATATTGGCTCTGGCCCGATTAAAGGTTTTGCTGTGACTTTAAGTATTGGAATTATATGCTCTATGTTTACAGCTATTTTTATAACAAAAACATTCTTTATAATGCTATTAAAAACAAATATTAAGAAGCTAAGTATATAATGATGACACAAAAAATAAAGATTGATTTTATATCTAAAACGAAAATTGGCATTTTATTTTCATCTACTTTAATAATATTAGGTATTATCTCTTTGCTAGTTAACAAAGGTCCTAATCTATCTATTGATTTTACTGGTGGTACCGTAATACGAATTGAACTTAATCAAAATATTCAGATAGATGAAGTTCGATTCATACTATCACAATCATCACTAAATAGCTCTGAAATAACTGAAATCTTTGAAATAGGAAATCCTAAAAAGGAATTCAGGATTAAAACAAAAATGAATTCTAATACTAGCGAGCTTAATAAAGAGTTATTAGGTTTACTCAGCAACTTTAATCCTGAAATAAGAAAAATTGAGAACGTCGGTCCCAAAATTGGTGGAGAGCTTCAAATGCAAGCAGTTTATGCAATTTGCTTAGCTTTAATTATGTTAATGATTTATATAGGTTTTAGATTTGATAGCTTTTATGCATTTGGTAGCGTACTTGCTATTATCCATGATGTTATGTTTACTTTAGGGATTTTTTCTATATTGCAACTTGAAATTGATTTATCTATAGTAGCTGCATTTTTAACAATTGTTGGATATTCACTTAATGATACTATAGTGATATTTGATAGGTTTAGAGAGAACTCTGAAAAAGATTTAGACTTAGACTTAAACCAATTAGCAAACTTATCATTAAATCAAACACTATCTCGAACTATTATAACTTCACTGACAACATTAATTGTAGTTATAATACTATACTATATAGGCGG
>CAZKFO010000063.1:0-8665 GCA_964552145.1 uncultured bacterium
ACCAGATGGGGTACATGTTCTTTCAAAGGAATTAGATGAAGAGGTTGCAAGACTTCACCTTAAGCATTTAGGTATTGAGCTTACTAAAATGACTGATGAGCAATCTGAATATACTGGTATTAATAAGAGTGGCCCATTTAAATCTAAAGACTATAGATACTAATATTGAAAAAGGGTAACTACTATTTTTTAATTCTTCTATTTGTAATAACAGCCTGTGATTTCAGGCTGCCTCAAGTTTGGGAAATTCCTGAGTGGCGCCTTCCTCTTTCAGTCCCTCTATACAATGATAGCATTACTATTGGCGATATGATTAATACAGGGTATAATTGCTATGGAGTAGATGGTATAGATGAAGAATATGCATATGAAACCTTAGTCGAATGCGAACTTGTTTGCTATACAGAAGAGAGTGTGGAACATGGTTGTAAATCAATCTTTTCACTTGAACCCAATATTGACGATGATAGCTATCATATATCAATAGATACTACAATGATTGAAGAGGATTCTATATCAATATCTGACGAGTATTTTCATGCGCTTAAACCAGATGGAATAGTATTTTCAATAGATATTGGAATGGACCCTATTGAGATTGAGATCCCTCCAAATGCTTCAATTGATGAAACCGAATCCTTATCGATAAGTGATTTTATTGATGAGGATATATCGTACGATTGTATTCCAGATTCAATCTATAGTGAACTTACATCCTATACATTGGACCCTATATCTATAGATGTATATGCTGGAATTGATGTAGAATCAATTCAATATCTTAACGCAATTAATAGTATTATAATTAATCAGGGGCAAATTTCATTGGAAATTAACAATGAACTTCCATTTCTGATTGAAAGCTTTGAGCTTGATTTTCAGAATGAGAATGATGAAACATGGATTGATGCATCTCTATCTGATATTAATTGTGATGAAAATGGATTAAAGAATATATCGCTAGAGTCTGAAGTTGTTCCATTGGAAATCAATGTTATCCCCAAAATAATTCTATCTCAACCAACAAACTTAAATTCATGTACTTTTTATCTTCCTTTATCAGATATACAAGATCAAATTGAAGGATTATATCAAAATGAAGGAGTTTGTCTAGCTCTTCAAAATGAAGGTGTCATAGATAGCGAATGTGACTGTGTATTCTCTCCAGAGACTTGCAGTCTTGATATTGACGATGAAAATGAGTGTAATAGCTTGGAGACTATTTATAATGCTTCTGAAAATTCAGATGTTAGTTTAGTATGGGATAATTCAGAGTGTCAGATTGATACTGGCCTTTTAGGATATGAATACAATGGGAATGATCAGAGCCGATTAGAAATTGATTACTCATTTACTATTTCAGAAGCTGAAGCTGATGTTAGCATTACATTACAAGAGGAAATTTCAGATAGTCAGACTCTAGAAGTTGCAGATGGAATAGAACTGATTAGTGCTCGTCTTGCAGATACAGATAATCCTCTAGATGAAAATATGTTTGCGATGAATTTTAGCAATAATTTATTTGCTCCAATTGATTTAAGTATAATTCTTAATGATTTTTATAATCCCGATGATACAACATCCGCAACTTTTGAAATCAGTAATTGTGATTGTAGTGAATATGATAATGAAAATTTATGTAGTAGCTGTGGATCTGAATGGGAAATAATTCCATTATCAAATTATTTTATAGGACATCCAAATAGTCAAGAAATTATAGATGAAATTAGATATACAGTTCGATATTCTATTATCGATCCAAATGTTATAATTAAAATGAATGAACAGTATGATTTTGAAGTTTCTAATATAGAATTAAAACCACTTAGGTTTGAAAGCTTGAAAGTTAACCTAGAAAGATTTGAGTCCCCTCCTATTGAAATGGGTGATATCCCAGTTGGCTTTGAAGGGTTTGAGCTTCCGACCTTATCATTTGACTTGAAATTCTATAATGAAATTAATGCCCCACTAACCTTGATATTAGATTTAATAGGTGTTAGTGATGATTCTGATCCAATCACGATTCATGTTGAGCCTGAACTAGCATATTTTGGTACTACGGCATCACCTATTGATTCATCAATTTTAACAATTGATAATAACCAGCTTATAGTTCAGCAAAACTTATCAGGTGATATTGTATCTACTAGTTATCCTTTTGGTGAAGATGCGAATGGTGAGCAGCTATCAATATATGATATTTTTGCGGCAGATAATGTTCAAGTTGAGGGGTATGCAGTATTATCAGGAACTAGTACACTTGAACCTGGGAAATCTGTATGGGCTGATATGGAGGTTAATATTGATCCTCTAACTATAATTATCACTGAGGATATTTCATTCATCTCTGAAACTCCTACAATATTAGAGCCCATTGATGCTACTACTAGTGAGAAAATTGATAGTGGCATTGTCTCTGCAACAGTAAATCTTGAGTTTGAAAATGCCATTCCTTTAGATGGTACACTAGATATGATTGTATCTAATAGTGATAGATTCCCCCCTTGTCTTGATAAGTTAAGAACGGGAATAATGTCAGAGCAGAGTGGTTTAATTACTACATCTTGCTATAATTATATTAATAGTTCTTTCAATCTATCAGATAATGACTCTATAGTGGTAGATCTAAGATCTGATGACAATTTTTATTATATTGAATTCTACAGAGATAATGATACCACCTTCTTTGGAAAATTTTTAAATATGCAGCTTATCTTACCAGAGGAAATCAATAATGGGCTTGTTCTTTATCCATCTACATATACAGAGAGTCTTAATCTGCTTGGTGATGAAGTAAAATGGCTTACAAATGATGAGAATCTTTATATTGCCCCTCAGGTTATTTTATCAAGCTATGATGATTTAGATCCAAATGATGATGGAAGAAGGACCCTCTTGTCAACAAGCTATCTTAAAATTAATTCACTTCTTACATTTATTTTAGATATGGGTGAAATATCTGGAAATCAAGATCAAGATTATGAGCAAAATAAGAATAAATAAGATATATATATTTATCTATGTATCATTACTATTATGTCAAATTGATTTAAATTCAAGGGATCTTGGTCTTTCAGGGGCATCTACTACAATATCAAAGGGATACAACTCGATTGGAATCAATCCAGCAAGCCTTGCAACAAATAAATCACTTTCAATGAACTTCATATCATTAAATGGAGCTATTTTAAATGATTTTATGAGCCCTCTAATCTATAACGATATTAATGGAGCTGATCTTGAGAATACTGCTTCAGCAGCGTATTACTCTAAGAGTGATATTTTAGATGCAATAAAAGGTTCAGAGGTTAACATCCAAACAGCTATAATGCTACCATTACCTTTTGTTAATTTTGCTTACAAGAGTTTTGGATTATCTGTTGTAAATAGAACATACTTTTCATTTGATATTCCTAAATCGATACTAGATATAATGCTAAATGGAAACACCAAAGGTAAAAGATTTTCATTAGATCTATCAAGTGAGCTGGTTTCTGCAAATGAATTTGGTTTAAGCTACGCTCACATGTTTACGTTAGATGATATTCCTATTCAAATAGGGGTCACCTTAAAGTATCTTCAGGGTTTGGCTTACTTAAGAATGAGAGATATTGAATCTAGTGGATCTTACATATTAACGGAGCAAACATCGTTTCATGGCACCGGGAAATATTTAGTGGAGCAAGCATTTGGAGGTGCTGGTAGTGCAAAGGATATAGGTTTATTACTACCAGATTTTGCAGGTGGATGGAATTTTGGATTATCTGCAATTAATATTGGAGCCAGTATTAAGTGGGACTCTGGTAATCTTACTAAAAGTCTAATGGGGACTTCAATTGAAGATATAACGGGTTTACGACAAAATGAGTTTTATTATATAGATTTTGAAATTGATAGTATGAATGTACTATCCTATATTAATTCAGATGATGAGTTTATATCTTCAGATATATACAAGGTTAGTATGTTTTCAGAATTACCAGTTGAGTCTGATGCCTCAACTAATGATCTACTAGTGTATAGTATTGATGAATTTGGTGATTCAACATTGAAGGTTACTAATTATAATCTAATTGACACTACATTAATTGTAGACTTAGGAGATGGGTCATATCTTGTTCCTTCAGAGGACCTAGGAGAAGAACAGTTGCAATCACAAAGTTCCAAAGATATACATCTTGATTATCCATCTTATTTAAGAATTGGAGCATCAAAAGAAATTGATAACTATGGCTTAATATCTTTTGATTTAATAACCGGATTTGATGATTCATTTGGAAATTCAGATAAATTTCGCTTCTCATTTGGTACAGAGATAACAAGGGTAAGCATGAATTTTCCTATTAGATTAGGTTTTTCAGTGGGAGGAAATGTTCCCAATTCTTACAGTATAGGTTTTGGCTATAAGACAGGTCCATTATTAATTGATTTTGGAAGAAAATATTATCATGGTATTATTAGGAATAGAGCAAAAGGAGTAGAATTTGGTCTTAACATTTCAATAGATACTAATGACTTTGATTCAGATAAAATGTTTAAATTTCAAAAAGTCCGCAACTTTTTTAAAAAAGTAAAATCTTTCAAGCTTCCACAGCTTCCTAAGTCTTAGTTTTGTATAGTAATAACAGTCCAGCGCTTAAAAATATCATATTAGGACTCCATACTGACAAGAATGGATCTGCAATCCCTTTGTATCCCATTGTTTGACCAGTTTTTATCATTAGGTAATAGATGAAAATTGTAAAAACACTTAGTCCTACTCCAGTCATCAAATTGCTTCTTGGTTTCCTAATAGATAATGAAATTCCAAATATAACCATAAGTATATTTGAGAATGCAAATGCCGTTTTAAAGTGAAGGTCAACAGTCCATTTTCTAGATTCTTTTCCATTATCATTTAATTTTTCTATAAAGTCTAGTAAAGCCCAGTAATTCATTTCAGATGGTTTAGTATTTAGTTCAATTAAATCTATGGCAGTAAGATTTATATATAAAGATGAGTCTGATTTAGAGCGAAATGTGCTATCAGAATTAAAGCTCCTATATATGATTTCACTTGCATTCCACAATCCATCTTCCCATCTCATTTCCTTTGCATCTAATCGAGAGAGCATTGAATTATTATCGAAACTCTGGATTGATATATTTTTTGCTATCTTAGTTCTATGATCAAATTTTTCCATTGATATGATATCTTTTTTGTTTAGCTGTATGATGATATTATCATTGCGATATCTCTGTTTTTTTCTTTTTTGAAAAAGATTCTTTTCAAGGTCAGATTTTAATGTAGATGATTTTGTTACTACTATATTTTCGAAATAAAACATTGATGCACTGAAAAGTATTCCCATTATAATAAATGGAATAGTTAATCTATATACGCTTACTCCAGATGCTTTTAAGGCTGTTAATTCATTATTTTTCTGAAGAACTGTAAAAGTCATGACTGTTGCAATTAGCATAGCCATGGGGAAACCAATATTTATATATTGAGGGATTGAGTAAATATATAGTGTTGATATCTGATATAATGTTATATCATAATCTAAGATCTTATCTATATGATCAATAATATCTACAATGAGAAAGATAACTACAAAAACAGATAGTATGTTAAATAGCTTTCTCAGGAAAGATGATATAATATATTTATCTAAAAGTTGAAAAGTCATATTGATATTTAATTTAAGTAAATGTTTTTTTATTTTTAATTAAAAATCTTATATTAAGTCGCTTTATAAATTAACCTTTAAATCTGTCCGGGAGGCAGGAAAGGATTAAATAAATTAAAACTCCTATGCGGAGTTTTTTTTTAGACTTTATGGATAAGAATATTAATAATCTTATTGACGCTGATGGTATAAACAGCATTCTAAAACGAATCTCTCATGAAATAGTAGAAAACTGCAATGATATTAGTAGTTTAGCTTTAATAGGTATTAAGTCAAGAGGTGACTATATAGCCAACAGAATTTCAATGCATGTAAATAAAATATCTAACAATGAAATTCCTATAGGGACTATTGACGTTACATTCCATCGAGATGATTATAAAACAAATCTAGGGAGTCCTGAAATTGGAGTCTCTGATATTACGTTTGATGTAAATGGTAAGGATGTAATATTAATTGATGATGTGTTATATACGGGTAGAACTATTAGGGCAGCTATGGATGAGATCTTTACTTATGGTCGCCCAAGCAGTATAAGCCTCGCAGTTATTGTCGATCGAGGTCATAGAGAACTTCCTATTAGAGCAGATTATGTTGGCAAAAACTTTCCAACTGCAGACAGTGAGCACATTCATGTTCACGTAAAAGAGCTTGATGGTGAAGATATTGTTTTCTTAGATAAAGGAGTAGGATAGTGGGACTTTTAAAGGATAAACATTTTATATCTTTAAAAGATACACCAAAAGAGGACTTGGAACTTCTAATTAAGACAGGATTTTCATTTAGAGAGGTTTTGGAAAGACCTATTAAAAAGGTCCCTGTTTTAAATGGTAAAAATATACTGAACTTATTTTTTGAAAATTCAACTAGGACAAAGATGTCATTTGAATTAGCTGAGAAAAGATTATCTGCTGATGTAACTAATTTCTCTGCTAGTTCGTCTAGTCTAAATAAAGGAGAAACTTTTAGAGATACAGTTCAAAATATTCAGGTGATGAAGGTTGACTGTATTGTTATGAGACATCCAACACCTGGTTCTAGCAATCAACTAACAAAGTTTGTTGATTCAATAATTGTTAATGCCGGGGATGGTACTCATGAGCATCCAACTCAAGCGATGTTAGATGTAATGAGTCTTAGTGAAAAATTTACTAGCTTTAAAAATCTAAAAGTTTCAATTATTGGAGATATCTTACATAGCCGCGTAGCTTTATCTAATATATACGCATTAACAACTTTAGGGGCTAAAGTTACGCTCTGTGGACCTCCTCATCTTATCCCCATTGGGATTGAAGAGCTAGGTGTTAGAGTTAATTATAATATTGATGAAGTTCTTGAATGGTCTGATGCAATTAATGTTTTGCGTATTCAAAGAGAAAGAATGGGAATAGGATTAATCCCATCTGTTCGAGAATATAGAGAAACTTTTGGAGTTACAAGAGAAAGACTTGAAAAGCATAAAAAGGGATTGGTGATTATGCATCCTGGCCCAATTAATAGAGGTGTAGAAATTGATGGAGATGTAGCTGATAGTGAGAACTCAGTTATTCTTGATCAAGTTTTAAATGGAGTTGCGATGAGAATGAGTATTTTATATCTTCTATTATCTAGCGGTGAGGTGATTAATGATTAATCCTGATAAAAAATTAAATGGAAAATGGATCTTTTCAGGAGCTAAAATTTATGATCCATTTAAGAAAAAGTACCTTAAAGGGAATATATTAATTAATAATGGAAAATTTGTTGAACTCTTAAAAAGTAAGGGGCCATCTGATGCTAAAATTATAGATTGCTCAGAAAAGATTATAACTCATCCATTTGTTGATATACATGCCCATTTTAGAGAGCCAGGTAGAGAAGACAAAGAGACTCTTAAAAGCGGGTGCGAATCTGCTCTATATGGTGGTTATACGACAGTATGTTTGATGCCTAATACGGATCCTGTTATTGATACACCAGAACTTGTCAAATTCATTATAGATAAAACATCAGAATATCCAATTAATGTACATCCTATTGGGGCTATCACAAAAGGTCAAAAGGGAAAAGAATTAACAGAGATTGCCTTAATGGTTAAAGAAGGTGCTGTTGCAATTTCTGATGATGGAATTCCTGTTGAAGATAGTAGAATAATTAGATTTGCATTAGAATATGTGAAAATGTTAGGGATTCCTGTTATTAACCATGCAGAGGATGTCTTCTTAAGAGAAGGTGCTGTTATGAATGAAAGTGTAGAGTCTACAAAATTAGGATTATCTGGTAGCCCGCATATAACAGAATCAATTATGGTTTCACGAGATTTAATGATTAATGAACATGTAAAAAGTAGATTGCATATTCCACATTTATCAAGTATGGAATCAGTAGAGCTGCTTAAAAAATATAAAAAATCAAATGATGCAGTTACAGCAGAGGTAACACCTCACCATATATATTACAATGATTCATATTTATCTACATTTAATACAAATTTCAAGGTTGCACCTCCAATTAGATCAGAGGAACATAGGAAAGCTCTAATTGATGGTATTAAAGATGGATTGATTGACTGCATAGCCACTGACCATGCACCGCATAATATTGAGGAAAAAGAAAATGACTTTATACATGCTTCTTGTGGAATGATTGGACTTGAGACTGCATTCGCTAGCTCCTATACGGCACTTTCAAAAGAAGGAGTTTCAATTGAAAAAATAATCTCTTTATTTACTTTAGGTCCATGTAGAGTTATGAATTTTAAAAAGGAATTCCTGTCTAAAGGATTTAATGCTGAGTTTGTTGTAATTGATTTAAAAGAAAAATGGAAAGTTTCAGACGAAGATTTGAAATCCAAGTCTTCTAATTCAGCATTCTTAGGAGAAGAACTCACTTCAAAGGTCATTCATACAATTTCTGGTAAGTACTGTTTCTCTAATTAAGTACTGTTTCTTTAATATTAATAATTATTATTCGTTTATGTTTCTTATTTTTCTATTTAAACCTATTTGTAATCC
>CAZKFO010000064.1:0-8578 GCA_964552145.1 uncultured bacterium
TAAGATTATAATAAAATATTGGTTATTAAAACCAATCGGTAACTACTATTTCAAAATTATATCCGAAACAAAAGATAACAGCGGGATTTCTTTCCAGTGAATTTTCTCCAGATCAACTTCAGGATCTTCTTAAATATCTGAATATTGATAATCCTTTTCTACAATTTGTTCTTCCTCAACAGCCTCCTCAGGTGCAGACTCTTCTACAACAGCTTCTTCCTCAACAGCCTCCTCAGGTGCAGACTCCTCTACAGTAGTCTCTTCATTTATATTCTCTTCTTCGTTTACTTCATTTGTTGGTTCATTTAAAATCATTTACAGTTTTCTCCTAGTTGGGTTTATTTACCTTATTTAGAATCAAATTGACTTGCTCATCTATTCCTAGGTAAGTAGTATCAATCAGAATCGCATCACTTGCTTTTTTTAGAGGAGATATCTCTCTGGTAGAGTCTAGTTGGTCTCTACTCTCAATTTCCTTCATAATAGAATCAATAGTCTGATCATTATTCTCTATATTTAATTGCTCAAATCGTCTTCTAGCTCTTTCTTCAATTGAAGCTGTAATAAAAAACTTATAGTCAGCATTAGGAAATACCACCGTACCAATATCTCTCCCATCTACTACAATAGATTTATTAGAAGATATCTTTCTCTGTATTTCTACCATTTTTTTTCTTACTAGATTGTTTGAACTAATGCTGCTTACTAATCTAGAGACCTCTAAAGTCCTAAGATTGGGCGTAACATCAACTCCATTTAATATAATAGACTCCTTATCTGCTGAATCTGAGACATCAAGATTAATGTTATTCATTGATTTCGTAACATTAACAGCATCTAATGCATAATTATTATTAATAAAGTAGAGGGTAACCGCCCGATACATAGAACCGGTGTCAAGATAAGAAATATGAAGTTTTTTTGCAACAAGCCTGGCAGTCGTTGACTTTCCAGAGCCTGCTGGACCATCAATTGCAATTATCAATAGACTATCCCCATGTTTTAAAAAAGCCCAGTAATATAAGGATATATCTTTATATAGAAAATATTAATTTTCAAGTGATTAAATAATAGACTTGATATCTAGATTAGTAATTTTTTTATAATTACCCTTATCGATGCCTTTTAGGGTCAATTTCCCAAATGCATATCGATGCAAATTATACACTTTTAAATCAAATCTATGGAAGATTCTTCTTATCTCTCGATTCTTACCTTCTTTAAGGATAACTCTCCACTTATGCTTACCTTTGGTGAATTCAATATGTTTTATATCAGCCTTCACCCGCTCACCCCTACGAAGGAATATTCCCCTCTTAATTTTTTCAACTTGCTTTGGTAATAGCATTTCTTTTGTATAAGCATAATATTTTCTTGTTATTCTATATTTAGGGTGTAAGAGCCTATTAGTAAAATCTCCATCATTGGTAAGTATAATCAAACCAGTCGTATCTTTATCTAACCTACCAACAGAATATATCCGCTCTTTTGTTTTTATAAGTTCAGTAATATTTTTTCTTCCAAGCTCATCATTGCTACTGCAAATATACCCTTTCGGCTTATGTAGAATATAATATTCTTGAAATTTTGGAACTTTAATTCTATTACCATCGATCTCTACTATATCTTTATCTTTAACAGAATAACTAAGATCAGTCATCATCTCATTATTTATAGTAATTCTACCATCTAATATGATTTCTTCACTCTTTCTGCGAGAGGCAACTCCGCAGTGGGCTAAATATTTATTTATTCTCATAGATATTCATAGAAGTAGATTTAATATTTTCATCCATAATTTCCGTTAACTCTTCAAGTGTAGGAAGATCTTTGATTGAATTTAATCCAAATAGCTCAAGAAAAACAGGAGTAGTAGCATATAGCAAGGCACGCCCAAGTCCCTCATCTCTTCCCTTTATTGTGATTAAACCTTTCTCTAGAAGATTCTTTATTACACCAGAGGAATCTACCCCTCTTATATGATCAACTTCAGCTCTGGTAATTGGTTGCTTGTAGGCTACTATTGAAAGTGATTCTAGAGCAGCTTTTGAAAACCTAGGTTTCTTATCCTCTTTATTTAGACGTTCTATAAAGTAATGATAATCAGGGGATGATAAGAGCTGATAACCTCCAGAGACTTTTTCAATTCTATATCCTTTATTTGCTTTTTCATAATCTTTATTTATATCTTTAATAACACTGTCAAGATTAATCTTTTTATCGTTTACGGCATAGTTAACGTTTTTCTGTGTTAACGGTTTAGAAGATGAATGAATTAGAACCTCTATAATCGTTTTATTATTCACTAGGATACCATTGAAATTTTAATATCTGAAAAATTTTCGATCTGTACAAAGTCAATCTGAGCTGACTTAATAAGCTCTAAAATAGCTAAGAACAAACCTATAACATACATTTTAGATATTTTATTATTAATAAGTGAACTTAGATAAAAATATTTCTTTTCAGATAGAATCTCTAAAATAAAATCTATCTGTTGCTGTAAACTAATTTCCTCAGTCATTAAATCTATCTCATTATTTTCAGGTAAATTATCAATAATAAACTTAAATGTCTTTACTAGATCAAAAAGCTTAATATTAGATGGAGCAATAAGGTCAATATCATTAGATGGGGTATACCCCATCACCATTCCCTTTGAAAATTTCCTGCTATGATTTTCAAATTTTGAATGGAGTTTATCGCTTGCGTTCTTAAATCTCTTATACTCTAATAAACGATGCACAAGCTCTACTCTTGGATCTTCAATATCCTCCTCTTCACCTCTTATATTAGGTAGCAACATCTTCGCTTTTATCTGTAGTAAAAGAGAGGTCATATATATAAAGTCTGCACCTAGATTAATATCCAGAAGCTCCATTATTTCGATATATTCTAAATATTCTTTAGTAATATCAAATATTGGAATATCATATATATCAATCCTATCTCTATTAATGAAATATAGAAGCAAGTCCATCGGTCCCTCAAAATTTTGAACTTTAATGCTATAGGGATCTTTATTAATCATCTTTTCTTCTGAACTAATCCAACTTTTCTATATACTTTGCTAAGTGTCTTATTTGCGTGATATCTAGCTTTTTCTCTTCCTTCTGCCAGTATTTTATCAAGATAACCTTTATCTGAGAATATTCGATTGTACTCATCTTGAAAAGGTTTAAGAGATTCAATAATAATCTCTGCGAGATCAACTTTAAAATCTGAGTACATTTTTCCTTTATAGATAGTTTCAACCTCTAAAGGAGTTTTGTCTGTATAGGCAGAGTAAATATTAATTAAGTTATACAATCCAGGCTTATTTTCATCATATTTAACCTCTGAGCCTGAATCAGTAACCGCTCTTTTTATTTTTTTCAAAATTACTCCAGGGTCATCTAATAATGAAATATAGTTATTGGGATCTTTATCTGATTTTGACATTTTAATAGATGGATCCTGTAAAGACATGATTCTTGCACCTTGCTTAGGGATAAAAGGCTCAGGCATTGTGAATGTAGGAGAATACTTCTGATTAAATCTATGGGCTATATCTCTTGATAGTTCAAGATGCTGCTTCTGGTCAGCTCCTACCGGTACTAAATCTGCTTGATAAAGAAGTATATCAGATGCCATCAAAACAGGATACGTATATAATCCAAGATTAATATTCTTATTCTTCTTCGATTTATCTTTAAACTGAGTCATTCTATTTAATTCACCCATATAGGTAATTGTATTTAGAATCCATGTTAGTTCTGCATGTTCAGGAACATGAGACTGAATAACCACTAAACTACGTTCTGGATCTATTCCACAGGCAAGATACTGAGCAACATAAGAATAACATCTCTGTCTTAAATTCGCTGGATTCTGTTCTACCGTTAGAGAATGAAGATCTACAATTAAATAAATACACTCATACTCATCTTGTAGCTTGATCCAATTCTTTAACGCACCAATATAATTAGAAATACATAACTGTCCTGATGGCTGTATTCCAGATAATACTCTTTTCTTTTGTTCTCCCATTGACTTTTATGTCCTTTCCATAAATAAATATGGTTTCCAATTATTCTTAGTTTGATTCACATAACTTTGAAGCTGGAATATCTTTGATGGTCTTCGTGGCTCTTTCAATAAACCCATACCTATCTCTTTTAAGAGCCTATCTCCTTTTTTAGTGTTGCATCTTACACAGGCTGCTACAAGATTTTCCCAAGTATCCTTTCCCCCCTTATTTCGAGGAATTACATGATCGATAGTTAAAGGAATGGCTTTCTTATCACAATATTGGCAGCGATTATTATCTCTCCTTAAAATATGCTTGCGACTAATAGGCGTATTCTTATATTTAATTCTAACATAAAAATTAAGCCTAATTACGCTAGGAGATTCAAATTTATTAGAAACTGTTCTAATTGAATTATTATATTTCTCAAGGAGCTCAACCTTGTTCTTTAACACAAGTACAATAGCTCTTTTTGCATTAACAACCATCAGAGGCTCATAGCTTTGATTAAGAACTAAAACTTTCTGATTCATCAGACTATTCTGCATCAGGCATCCTAAATAATGATCTGACTTTTAATATATGGTCAGACAACCTAATACTCGAATCATCATAGATTGATTGAATTTTTAGCTCTCCTCCACAGTGTACAATATTATCTTCTTCTCCACACCAAAGCCCCACATGGTCAACGCTTTCACTATCTATATTAAAAAATAGAATGTCTCCTTTTTGAATATCTTTAAAATCAATATCAAACATTGTTGATTCTATAATCTGCTGAGAGGTGTCTCTCTTAACTTGAAATCCAACGCTACTCATAATAGATTGAACAAATCCGCTACAGTCATACCCAAATGGAGTTTTTCCTCCCCATAGATAAGGACTTCCCAGTAATTTCTTTGCGTTTAAAATAATTTTTTCTCTCTTATCCAGAGCAATATGATTCTCAGAATATTCAAAGTAATATCTACTACCATTAATCTCTTTAGTCTTAAAACTGTTATCATTTTCTTCTACTGGTATCACAGTTCCAAATGGAATTATCATTGCTGGCTCTTTATTGAAATCTAGAGATGTATATAGGGATTCAAATCTATTAGATATAAAAATCTGATTTGAGCCATTTAGAGTATAATCATCTGAAACATAGAATTTATGGACATATCCTGTATAGCCATCCCACTGATTAACTTCATACCAGTTTGTATGCTCCGCCACCACATCTAATTCTTCAAAGAACAGTGCCTGAGTTACCATCTGCGATGCAAATTTAGGCTCACAGTAAATATTTGCACATGCAGTTTTAACAGCAACTTTTTTAATCATTCTTGATATACTTTATTAACTGCTTTCCTATCGTTGTATTATCAATCATCGCATCAAAAAACTCTGCTCCAGGACCTGTTGCGAAAATTGGTACGAAGTTAGCTGAATGATAGTCAGATGTATATCTAATATCTAAATTACCATTCTCAGCATCATGAACTGAAACACCACCACATTCATGGTCTGATGTGAGAATAACCAATACATCTTTGTGCTTCTCCTGATAGTTAAGACACATATTTACAAGCTCATTTAGAGACTCCATCTCTCCTCTTATATAATCAGCATTATTAGAATGCCCTCCCCAATCAATCTGTGATTCTTCAATCATTAAGAAGAAGCCCTTTGCCTTTCTATCAAATATATCAAGTGCTCTTCTTGCCATTTCTGTTGTTGTGGGATTTCTTCTCTCAGTGTGCGGATTGAGAGCCCCATGATCAAATAGGCCAACAACCCTTTTACTTGGGTTATAGGGGGCATCAATTTCTCTAATTAGCTGACCGTTATGCTCATTTAGGATACTAATCACATCATCTGTCCAGTACTTTTCACCGCCACCAAATATTAAATCAGTATTTGATCTAGCCATCTGTCTTGCTATCTCACCCTCTTTGCTTCTTGAATCTATATGAGCAATAAAACTTGCTGGAGTTGCATGTGTAACGGTGGAGGTTGCGATAATACCTGTAGAGTAATTAAGTTCTTTTGCAATCTCCATGACTGTCTTAATTGCATTCCCCTCTTCATCAACTGAGATAGCTCCATTATAGGTTTTAGCTCCGGTTGCCATTGCTGTCCCACTCGAAGCAGAATCTGTCACTTTTTTTAGGCCATCATCTGGATGCGTAACAACAAGACCAACATGGTCAAAACGGCTGGGAGCAAAATTATTATTCGCGTAGTAAGAGAGCGTGTACTGGCCAATACCAGTACCATCAGCTATAATTAAAATAATTGACTTCGGTTTTTTTAAGCCTTTAAACGTTGTAATTGCATCATCACCAAGCTGATAAGGTGTTTTTAGAGACTCCATCACCTGAAGTTCCTCTCCAAAAACAAAAAGCATCATTGTAAATATTATTGATATTTTTTTCATAATACCTTTAAAAACCTCCTTTTTCCCACTTTAAGAATTTTACCATCTCCAGGCTCTATAGAGATAAAGGCATCTTCAACCTTAATATCATCTATTTTAACAGCCCCCTGCTTTACCATCCTCTTTGCTTCACCATTGCTTGCAACCATATTATTAGATACCATAACATCAATGAGTCTTGTAGGCTCAGATAGACTCACCTCATCAATATCATCTGGAGCACCTTTCTTTATAAAGAGCTTATCAAACTGCTGTTCAGCTTGATTTGCTTTATCTGCATCATAGTATATAGATACTATATCCCTAGCTAGCTCCCGTTTTAAATCTCTTGGGTTTTTCTCTCCAGATTCAAGCCCTTTTGAATGACCTTCTAAATCTTCTCTTGTGCAGTTTGTACAAAACTCAAAATACTTTAATATTAAGTCGTCAGGAATCGAAAGTACTTTTCCATACATATTATCGGGAGTATCTGTAAGAGCGACGTAGTTATCATGGGATTTTGACATTTTCTCAATTCCATCTGTACCCTCTAGAAGCGGGGCGGTTATAATCGATTGAGGACTTTGATTATACTCTTTTTGAAGAGCTCTACCGACCAACAGGTTGAACTTCTGATCTGTTCCACCTAGCTCAATATCTGATTTAATTACTACGCTATCATAGCCTTGAGCTAGCGGATATAGAAACTCATGTAGTGAGATTGGTTTTCCAGAGTTATATCTCTTTGTAAAATCATCTCTTTCCAGCATCTGAGCTACCGTGTACTTTGATGCAATTTTAATAACATCATTAAAGTTAAGTTTAGATAGCCAATCAGAGTTATACACTACCTCAAGATTATTCTCACTTAAAATAATCGTTGCCTGGTCAATATAGCTCTTGGCATTTTCTTTTGTCTCTTCTAAGGTGAGTTGAGGTCTTGTTTTATTTTTACCTGTGGGATCACCAATCATTGCGGTAAAGTCGCCTATAATCAAAACTGCTGTATGGCCAAAATTCTGAAACTGCCTAAGCTTCCGGAGAAGAACTCCATGTCCTATATGCAAATCAGGTTTACTGGGGTCGCATCCAAGCTTAACTCGCAGAGGTTCATCTGAAGATATAGACTTTGAAATTTGAGATTCTAGATACTCCTCTGGTATAATTTCTTCAACACCAACCCGAATCAAATCCATCTGCTCATTTAGTGAGGGCATGCTCATCTGTTCTTGTACTCCTTTAATTTTCTATCAATACTTCGCTTCATATCCTTATCCATCTTATCCTTACGCTTGTCCCAGAGCTTCTTGCCTTTAGCGAGTCCAAACTCTATTTTTATAAGATTTTTCTTAAGATAAATTGATAAAGGAACCATCGTTACTCCCTTCTCATCTATCTTTGATTTTAATTTATTAAGCTCTCTCCTATGTAGTAGTAGTTTTCTATCTCTAGCACTCTCTACCTCAGCATATCCTCTATTTGAATAATCTGAAATATGCATTCCTACAATGAATATCTCATTATTAAAAAATCTAACATAGGATTCTTTTATACTAACCTTTCCCTCTCGAATAGACTTGACTTCGGTGCCCTTCAAAGCTATCCCAGCCTCATACTTCTCAAGTATGTGATACTCATGGCGCGCTTTACGGTTAGTAGCTATGCTCATTTTATGCCCATTGGATGTACATGTAAATTATCACATTTAACATACAACATCAAGTGCATTATTAAAAGGAAACCACTATATTTAGTTTAAGAGTTTTTCTGCAGGTACTTAATTAATCCAGCCGTAGCTAATCTCGACATTACTACAATCCCACTTGGACATTATACTCTCAATGGTTTTATTTGATAGCTTTCTGCTATCATAGATAACCATCATCGTTTGAGTAGAAGTTGCAGCTTCAACATGGCTTACACCGCTTAGCCGATTAAACTCATCAATCACCTTAGAAACGATCTGTCTATTGCTTAGTTCAGGGGCCTGGATAATGACCTCAACATTGGTTTCAGTTGAAGTTAGAGCGATATTAAAAATTAATATAAATATGAATGTTATTGTTATAGTAAATAAATTTTTCAAAATATTATATTTTAATAGATATAAATATAAGATAGTTTCACCTAATATTTCAAGGAATAATTTAAGTAAATCTTTAAAA
>CAZKFO010000065.1:0-8164 GCA_964552145.1 uncultured bacterium
AGCAATGTAATACTCATTGCGGCTACAAACAGACCAGATGTTTTAGATAAAGCACTTCTTAGGCCAGGTAGATTTGATAGGCAAATTGTAGTGGATTCTCCCACTATGTTAGGTAGAGAGCAAATATTAAAGATTCATATAAAAAAAATTAATACGAATAAGAAAATAGACTTAAAAACAATTGCTAAAACTACCGTAGGACTAGTTGGGGCAGATCTTGAGAATCTAGTTAATGAAGCTGCATTACTAGCTGCCAGAAATGGTGATAAAACTGTTGGAATGATTCATTTTGAAGAGGCTAAAGATAAAGTTATGCTTGGAGTAGAAAGAAAAAGTATGGTTTTAACTGATAAAGACAGAAAAATAACTGCCTATCACGAATCTGGCCATGCTTTGGTTGCGTATTATACTGAAAATTCAGATCCTGTTCATAAAGTGACGATAGTTCCAAGAGGACAAGCGCTTGGAGTTACAGCGCAACTACCAACTGAAGATAAGTATAATTATTCAAAACAGTATCTATTGGCTCGTTTAGATGTATTGATGGGAGGGCGATGTGCAGAAAAAATAATTTTTTCAGATACTACTACTGGAGCAGGAAATGATATAAGTGTAGCCACTGATATTGCTAAAAAAATGGTTTGTGAATGGGGTATGAGCGATGAAATAGGTCCTTTGAAATATGGTAGTGAATCTCAAGAGGTTTTTCTAGGAAAAGATTATAATGAGAAAAGAAATACTAGTGATCATGTATCTGAGATAATTGATAATGAAATATCAAAGCTAATCAAAAAAGCTGAAACTAATGCAATAAAGATACTTAATAAATACATGTCCAAGCTCCATGATTTAGCAAATGCACTATTGGATATGGAAACTTTAGAATCAGATCAATTCATAAGTGTAATAAATAATGGTTATTCAACTATAACATCATCAGCTCTTCACAAAGAAACAAAGCCAAGAAGAAAAAGAAGAACGTCTAAAGCAAAAGACATAACTCAAGATTGAAGTCATGAGCTTTAGGACTACAGTCATGGGGATTTTAAATATCACCCCAGATTCTTTCTATGATGGAACCTTAGATTTGTCAGCAAAAACTATTCAAGATAAATATAAAAAGATAGAAGACGCTGATATTATTGATATAGGCTGTGAATCTACTCGTCCAGGTTCTTTTTCTATTCAGGCATCAGAAGAGATTCGAAGACTTAGTTTAATTTTTCCTATTATAAAAAAAAACAAAAATAAAATATTTTCTATTGACACTTCTAAAGATGATGTTGCAAAATTTGCATTAGAGAATGGAGTTAAAATCATTAATGATATAACAGCAGGAAGGAAGTCAAAAAATATGTTGTCATTAGCTGCTGAATATGATGCTAAAATTATTTTAATGCATATGCAAGGAACTCCAGATCGTATGCAAGATAATCCAAAGTATACTTCAGTTATAGATGAATTAGATGCTTTCTTTGAGGAAAGAGTAGAAAGCGCTATTAAATGCAATATAAAATTAGAGAATATAATTATTGACCCAGGCATTGGATTTGGAAAAAGATTATCTGACAATGATTTAATTATTAAGAATATTTCTAAATTTAAGAAATATTGCTGTCCTATATTGATTGGGATATCTAGAAAATCTTTTCTTCAGTATATGAATGATAGGGCGATTGATAGATTGCCTGCAACTTTAGGGGTTACAGCTATAGCTATTAAAAATGGAGCTGATATTATTCGAGTACACGATGTTAAAGAAACAAGAAGTATGTTAGCTTCAGTTGAAAGGATAGTTTCTGTATAATAATGAATATTGATGAGTATTTAGTAGAGTATAAAAAACTTAATAGTAGATTTAAAGATTTATTGAAAAATATTGATATTTCAAATGCTATTAGTAATAAGGAAAGTTTGGAAACTAAAACCTTCAATGAAGGATTCTGGGATAATAAGAAGGATGCGAGGGAAGTTTTGAAAGAAATAAGTTTTCTAGAAAAAGAAATTAAAGATTACAAGTCTTTGATTGAAAAGCATACGACCTTAAAAGATGATTCAGAATTATTGAAATTAGGAGAAGATTTCAATCAAGATTTTATTGATAACTTAGAAACTTTTTCTTCGACTTTAAATGCCTATGAGATTAAGAAGATGTTGAATTCTGAGAATGATCAACTTGGGGCCTTATTAACTATTCATCCTGGTGCAGGTGGCGTTGAGTCTCAAGATTGGGCTAGTATGTTATTTAGGATGTATACTAGATGGTGTGAGAAAAATAATTACTCATATAAAATTACAGATTATCAACCTGGAGAAGAAGCAGGTATAAAAGATGCTACCATTGAAATTGATGAAAGTTTTGTATATGGCCTTTTGTCTTCTGAGTCAGGTGTCCATAGACTAGTCCGCATATCTCCCTTTGACTCTAATTCAAGAAGACACACATCGTTTGCAGCTATTTTTATATATCCTATTATAGATGATAATATTGAAATAAATATAGAAGATAAAGATATAAAAATTGATACTTATAGAGCTAGTGGGGCTGGAGGACAACATGTAAATAAAACAGATTCAGCTGTTAGAATAACACATTTAAAGACAGGGTTAGTTGTTCAATGTCAAAATCAAAGAAGTCAACTTCTAAACAAGCAATCTGCAATGAAAATATTAAAGTCCAAATTGTATCAGCTTCAACTAGATGAAAAAAAAGCTAATTTAGAAGATATTAAAGTTGGTAAGAAAAGTATTGAATGGGGAAGTCAGATCAGATCATACACCTTTCATCCATATAGTCTAGTTAAAGACCATAGAACAAACTGTGAGACCTCAAATATTAATGTAGTTATGGATGGAGATATTGATTATTTTATTAGGAATTATTTGTTAGATAGAATGGAGAAATAGTGATAGAAACTAAAAAAATAGATGAATTGATTGAGATTAGAACTGAAAAAATTAATGAGTTTAGAGATAATGGAATTGATCCTTATCCACATAACTTTAAAATTACTACTACTATCGATGAAATAAATCAGAATGAAAGTAAATTAATTGATAGTCAAGATAAAGTTTCTACCGCAGGACGAATAGTCTCAATTAGAAATATGGGCAAAATCCTATTTCTAAATATTCAAGGTGAATTCTCTAAGCTACAATGCTATATTTCAAATAAGGTAATAGCGATGGATGAAAATCTCTATTCTATATATTTAAAAAACTTAGATATTGGTGATTTTATAGGAATGACAGGGAATATGTTTTATACTAAGACTCAAGAATATTCTCTTAAAGCATCCAGTATTAAAATTTTATGTAAATCTATAAGGCCTCTACCTACATTAAAAGAAAAGGATGGAGATCTATTTAATAAGTTTGAGGATAAAGAGTTAAGGTATAGGCATAGGTATTTAGACTTTATAGCTAATCCTAATCAGAAGAAAATCTTTATAAAGAGGCATAAGATTATTCAATCATTTAGAGCTTTTCTAGATTCAGAGAAATTCATAGAGGTTGAAACACCTGTGCTACAGCCTCTCTATGGTGGTGCAAATGCAAGACCTTTCACTACCCACCATCATACATTAGATGAGAAGTTGTATCTTAGAATAGCAGTTGAACTCTATTTGAAAAGATTAATAGTTGGAGGCTTCCCAAAAGTATATGAAATAAGTAAAAATTTTAGAAATGAAGGTATGGATAGAAGTCATAACCCAGAATTTACAATGTTAGAATTTTATCAATCATTTTCAGATGTCTATGATATGATGGATCTAACAGAAGAGATGATACGAACAGTTAGTAAATCTATTGATGCGAGCGTTGTTTTATTTAATGAGAATAATATTGATTTTAAAAAAGAATTTGATAGAATAACTATGAATCAGTTAATGAAGGAGGAATTTGGAGACGATAATATAATTTTAGATAAACATAAGATTACAAGTATTGCAAAAGAACTAAATTTAGATATTACACTTCCAACTTCTACTCTATTAGACAAAATATTCTCATTAAAAATAGAACCAAAGCTACAGAATCCTACTTTTGTATATGATTACCCAAAGTCAATTTCTCCTTTATCTAAACTAAAAAGAGAGCAGCCAGATTCTTTAGTAGAAAGATTTGAACTATTTGCAGGTGGTATGGAAATAGCAAATGCTTTCTCTGAACTTAATGATCCTATTGATCAGAGGAGTAGATTTTTATCTCAAGAAAGACTAAAGATACAAGGAGATGAGGAAGCTCAAGTGTTAGATGAAGACTTTTTAAATGCCATAGAAATTGGCATGCCTCCTACTGGTGGAGTTGGAATTGGAATTGATAGAATCGTAATGATACTAACATCGCAATCTTCTATAAAAGATGTGATTTTATTCCCTGCAATGAGAAAAATTGATATTTAATGAATATTTTCAATATTGCATGGAAATTAATATTTACTAAAAAAAAATTCTCATACACTTCAATTTCCCTCTGTATATCTGTTTTAGTATCAGCTATATCTGTAGCGACTGCAATTAGTATATTAGGGATATCTAGAAATTATGAAAGTTCTATTAAATCTTCTGTATCTAGTATAGAACCTCAAATTACAGTAACTCATCTTTACAATGAAACAGTAAGTGCCTCTACTATTGATTCCTTGAAAAAAATACTCTACTCTAATTATGTGGGTTATTTAACATATGAATCTATTGCGTGTGAGTACCTAGAATCATATGCAATGTTGAAAAATAAAAATAAATCTATTGGAGTACTGGTATATGGGATTCCTCAAAACTGTCTATATTCTATTTATGATTTTATTGAGCCATTATCCTCGAATCCTAAATTAAATCTCCATAAGAATAAAAATAGTTCAGAATTCCTGTATTTAAGTGAGTCTATTTATAACAATATCGGGACAAATGACTCTGATGAAATTTATTTATTTAATTTACCTGAGATTGTAAGGTCCAACTCTTTAAAAGCATTAAAGACTCAAGTTACATCAGTGTATAATAGTAAGGTCAAGATGTTTGATGAGAAGGTAGTATTTACTAGTATGGGACAATTCAGAGAATTATTCAATATAGATAGTAATCTATATTCTGGTTTAATGATTGATAATTTTAAATATGTAGATTCTTTTAAAATCAAAGAAATTGAAAATAGATTCAATGTTACATTTATAAATTGGGAAGAGAAATACTACAATCTATTAGAATGGCTAACAATATTTTCTAATCCAATAAAATTGATAATGATATTTATACTCATATTAAGTTCAGCATATTTTGTATTTACATTATTATTATTGCTATATGATAAATCAAATATGATATTAAGAATGAAGGCTCTAGGCTTCTCAGATGTAATTATAAATAAAATTGTATTAACGGCATCAATGATTCTTTTTATAGTATCAGTTTTTACAGGAGTATTGTTTTCAATTCTTATAGAGTATCTAATTAATATTTTTGGTTTAATTAGATTAGATCAAAATATATATCTTATTGATAGTCTAAAATCATCAATCAACTCTTTTGATATATTAATGATTTGTTTGATTTACTTTTCAATTACAATATTACCTATTGTTATCTTATCAACAGTCAAAAGCTATAAAATGCTTAGGAGTAAATAAGATGCTGTTTATAATAGGAAAAATTTTAGTGAAAAAGACCTCTAAAATACGAAAATCTTTCTTTGCTCCTTGGATTGGTATTGCGATTGGAACTTTAATGCTCCTTATTGTACATATGATTATGGATGGAATGCGGAATGAGATTTTTAAATCACTCAATTTCTTTGAATATGGCTATAAGATAGAGAAAACAAAAAATCTAGATCAGGTATTACTCTTACTGGATGAAGAGAAAGTTAAATATAATATATGGTATGATAGAGAGGTCTTAATTTCAGATGGAAATAATTATCATATCTCTAATATAAGAATGCAAAATCAGTGTGAAGAAGATAAGTTGATAATAGGTGAGGGGCTAAGTAGTAAATTGAATCTTGGCATAGGTGACACTCTATCTATTTTTTCTCCTTTAGATGTTTCCCTCTCAACTTCAAAAATACCTAAATTTAAAATGAAAGTAGATTCAATTTTTTCAATACCTGTTCTAGACTATGATTTGAATAATATCTTTGTAGAGTTAGCTTCTGATCAAACTGATATAAAATTTGAAACAGTTGCTTATATTACATCAGAACTACCAAAACATGTTGAAGACTTAATATATAAAAATTTTAGTGGCATTAAACTTAGTCATTGGAAAGGTGAGTATGATAGCCTAATATCGGCCATTAAACTTGAAAAAAAGATGTATCTAACATTTGCATATATTTTTGTATTTATTTCATCTTTAGGACTTTTTAGCATATTAAATTTTGTTTTAACAAATAAACTGAAGGCATTTTCAGTAATACATTCATTAGGAATCTCATTAACTAGCATAAGGATACGTCTCGTATCTATTTTAATTATAGCTAGCCTCTTATCTTCTTTTGCAGGGCTTACTCTTACTTATTGTGCTATGAAGTGGAATCTTTTAAATATTATGATTAATAATTTATTTCCATCTAATCTATTCTATGATTTTGAATTAAGAATTGATATTTACTACTTTTTATTTATTGCTACGATGAATTTATTTGTTGTACTTTTTTCATCTATATTACCAATTACTGAAGTTAGAAGGTCTAAAGTCTTAACAATGAAAAGAGAATCATGAAAATAGTCTTAAATGCTTTAAGAATAAGTAAATCTTACATGGATGGAGACAGGGAATTAAACGTCCTGAATAAAGTAGATCTGAAAGTCTATGAATCTGAAATTATTGTTGTTAAGGGACCTAGTGGTGCAGGGAAAACTACTTTGCTGAATATTTTAAACACCCTTGATAAACCAGATGAAGGAAAAATAGAGATAAACGGAAAGAAGCTTAATTATAAAGATAATAATAACTTGAATAAGGTAAGATCAGTTGACATTGGCATATTATACCAAGACTCTAACCTTTTAGAGGAATTTTCATCGTTGGAAAATTTATTGCTTCCATTTTCATTTAAAAACAATATAGAACATCATGATCCTGTAGATTTATTGAATCAATTTAATTTAAAAAATAAAGCTAATAACTATCCATCTGAATTATCAGGAGGAGAGCGTCAGAGAATTGCACTATTAAGAGCTATTATAAATAAGCCTGCAATTGTCTTTGCAGATGAACCTACAGGGAATTTAGATAGTAGTAATGTTGACATTATGATTGAATTAATAACTAACTTAAGGATAAATTATAAAACATCTTTTGTTATTAGTACGCATGATGAAAGATTATGTAAGATAGCAAGCAAGATATTTGAGATAAAAAAACATAAGTTAGAATTAGCTAAAGGATAAAATGAGAGAAAATTTTTCAAAAGGAATACGTAATGTATTAAAGTTTTCAAGAGAAGAAGCAATCAGACTAAATCAATCTTCTATATTCCCAGAGCATCTTTTACTAGGTATTATTAAAGACAAAGAGGGGCAAGCTAATAAAATGCTTAGATCTCTTGGTTGCGATATAAAAGAAATGAAAGCAATGATAGAGGACCTTAATATTTACAAAAAAGAAAAATCACATAGTGGATCTATTCAATTAAGTAGAGATGCAGATAAAATATTAAGAAATACTTTTGAAGAAGCATCTAAATCAAATCGAAAAATTGCAAATCAAATTGATCTATTGTTATCTATTACAAAAGATCAAAATGGTTCACTTAAAGATGTTATTGATTTTTTTACAATTGATTATGATGTAATAAAATCATATATGGATATAGATACTAAGGATGGCAAGAAAAATGAGAAAGAATCCTCTATAGAATCTAAGACTCCTACCTTGGATTTGTTTGGAAGAGATGTAACTGCATTGGCTAGATCAGGGAATCTAGATCCTATAGTTGGAAGAGATTTGGAAATTGAAAGGGTTGCTCAGATTCTATCAAGAAGAAAGAAAAATAATCCCGTTCTAATAGGTGAGCCTGGAGTTGGTAAAACAGCTATAGTTGAAGGCCTTGCATTGAGAATAATAAATAAGATGGTACCTAGAATTCTATGGGGAGAGAGAGTTATAGCTTTGGACCTTGCAGGCTTAATAGCTGGAACAAAATATAGAGGCCAATT
>CAZKFO010000065.1:8187-8473 GCA_964552145.1 uncultured bacterium
AAGAAAGAATGAAAAACTTAATATCCGAACTAGAGACCTCATCAAATGTTATTGTTTTTATTGATGAATTACATACTATCGTAGGAGCCGGAGCAACAACAGGTTCTTTGGATGCTGCAAATTTGTTTAAACCAGCGCTGGCTAGAGGAGAAATCCAAATAATAGGTGCGACTACTTTAAATGAATATAGAAAGTATATAGAAAAACATCGAGCTCTAGAAAGAAGATTCCAGAAGAAAATCATAAATCAACCCTCCATTATTGATACAGAGCAAATATTAAATGG
>CAZKFO010000066.1:0-8428 GCA_964552145.1 uncultured bacterium
AACATTATCTAAAAATCTTACAAGAGTTTCAGTTGATTCAGCTAGTTGATCCCAATTAATGCTAGCCTCGGGGGTAAATCCATTATCTATAAATCTTGATAAATTAATTGATCCAAGGTTGCAAGCACCTCCATCTTCAAGTGGTACTTCTGCACATGGATTAGTACATATAATAGGTCGATCTACATAATTTGATGGAGAATAGTCACTCATAGTAGACCAGAATATTATTCCAGGTTCTGCAGTTTTATAATTGCCTTCAACGAATTGATCCCATATTTCTCTAGCTTTAACTAATTTTTTAACTTCATTGGTATTAGGACTATCAAAATAAAGCATAAAATCACCAGATACTTTTATTGCTAAATCACAATCTTTTTTATTCAATTCAATAATATGATCCCCATATATATCTCTTTTTGATGAATCATCAAAATTAGATTTTTCAATTACTTTATTATAATTTTCTTTAATCCATTTTTTAGCTTGACTAAATGTTTTAAATGTTTTTAATAATTCATAATCCTTAGGATCTTTAGATGGAATTCCACTAGAGTAGTGTATATCATTTTCATCTTGAGGGGCACTCATCACGATATCTTTATTCTTCTTTTTATATATAAGAAGTGTAGACCCTCCAAATTCTCTTTGCTCATCGACAGCTTGCATAAATTCATTACTTGCTTTTACGGATATATTAGCAAATCTTACTTGAGTATTTTCCATTACTTGTTTTTTTATAGTATCTAATTCTTTTTCATCGAACATCCCAGACCAATTACATTGCTCAACAATCTGATTTGTAACCCAATTTGGCATCTTTTTTACCTTAATAAAGTGTTGGACATCAGGATGTTTTACATCTATAGTTAGCATTAAAGCCCCTCTTCTACCACTTTGGCCAATAAGACCTGTTGTTAAGGAGTAAAGTTCCATAAATGATACAGCTCCTGTTGAGCTATCAGCTGCATTATGAACTAGAGAGTCTTTGGGCCTTAGACATGATATATCTACACCAATTCCTCCACCATAGGAGTATGTACGGGCACATTCAAATGCAGCCTTATATATTGAATCAATATCATCATATTGAATTTTTGATACAAAACAATTTGCAAGTGTTTTTATTCTATATAAGTCCCCTGACCCTGCGAGTACTCTACCTCCAGAGACAAAGCGGCCTTCAAATAAATCTGTATAAAATTTTTCAGCCCAATTTTTTTGTTTTGATTTAGTTTCTTCAACCGTAGCAACAAAAGAAGCAAGTCTTTTAAAAACATCTTCGGGACATGTTTCAACTGTTTCGTTATTAAGATTTTTAAGGTAGTATTTTTTCTCATATATATTTTTTGCAAGTTCATTATCACCTAAGTAATTCCCATCAAATGATAATTTATTACCTTGTAAAGATGAGATGTGTTCATAAAGCTCTTTATATGTTTTGGTGCGATTTGTCCCAATCACTCGCGTAGTTTTGCCTTGATGCTTAAACATATTATTAATACTATCCATAAAAATTCCTTGCTATTTTAAGTGCTTTTTTATTTTTATGACCTATAAATAAAGGCCACTCCATACATATTTATACAGGTACAAAGGAATCAAAAAAGATTCCATCCAGGGTTCTGGATATTTTTATTTTTATAGATGTTTTCTCGTCGAAAAGAAAAACTGACATATACAAGATGTTGAAATCTTGGTGTAAAAATATACCTTATATTGTATTTACTTGCAATAAATTTGTTACAGGATGTTACGTAATCGAACAGAAAAATATTAATTTTATACTCTATGTATCTTTCTAGAATTATATTAAATTGATGCTGCTACATATACAATATAAATATATACATCGAGGTTTTTATGGGATTCGTTACTGTTAAATCAAAAGATTTTGAAATTGAATTACCTATTATTGAGGGAAGTGAAAATGAGAAAGCGATAGATATTCGAGCATTACGCTCATCAACAGGATATATTACATTAGATCCTGGCTATGGTAATACAGGCTCATGTAATAGTTCTATCACATTTATTAATGGCGAAAAAGGGATCTTACGCTACAGAGGATATCCAATAGAAGATTTAGTTCAAAAAAATCTTCCATTTACGGATATTGCTTATTTATTAATATATGGCAATCTAGATGATTCTGATAAGAAGATTAAATTTAAAGAATATATCAGAAATCATGCGAATATACATGAAGATATGAATCGATTTTTCAATGGATTTCCATTATCCGCACACCCTATGGCTATTCTATCATCAATGGTAACGGCGCTATCAGGGTTTAATCCAGATGGAGATAGCCATGATTTAGATGTCATTGATGCTAACATTGCAAAATTAATAGCAAAGGTAAAAACAATAGCTGCATACTCATACAGAAAATCTCATGGATTGCCATTTATATATCCGGATCCAAATTTAAATTATGTAGAGAATTTTCTATATATGATGTTTGGAGAGCCCCAAAAAGAATATGCACAAGATGATGTTGTATCTGACGCATTAAATACGCTACTTGTACTTCATGCAGATCATGAACAGAATTGTTCAACATCCACTGTTCGTATGGCTGGTAGTAGTCATGCTAATTTATTTGCTACTATATCCGCAGGGATTGCAGCTTTATGGGGTCCAAAGCATGGCGGTGCAAATCAGGCAGTGATTGAAATGCTTCAAGGGATACATGATGATGGTGGTGATTATAACAAATATATTAATCTTGCAAAAGATAAGGAATCAGGATTTAGATTAATGGGTTTTGGTCATCGTGTATATAAAAATTATGATCCTAGAGCTGCAGTTATCAAAAATAAAGCTGCTCAGGTTTTAAAAAGTTTAAATATAGATGACCCATTATTAGATATAGCAAGAAATCTAGAAGAAATAGCTCTTAAAGATGATTACTTTGTTTCTAGAAAATTATATCCAAATGTTGATTTTTATTCTGGAATTATTTACCGTGCCATGGGCATTCCAACTAATATGTTTACAGTGATGTTTGCCTTAGGAAGATTACCTGGTTGGCTTTCTCATTGGAGAGAGATGGTTTTAGATAATCAAAGAATAAACAGGCCTAGACAGATTTATACTGGAGAGGTCAAAAGGAATACTTAGTTGAAGCAGTATCAAGATTTAGTTCGATATGTTATCGATAATGGTTTCAAGAAAGAAAATCGAACAGGAGTTGATACTCTATGTACATTTGGCTATCATTATAAGGTAGACTTATCTAAAGGCTTTCCTCTTTTAACTACTAAAAAAATATTTTTTAAATCTGTAATTAGAGAACTTTTATGGTATCTTTCTGGAGAAACTCATATTCGTAATCTTCGAGAACATACAAAGATATGGGATGCATGGACCTCAGAAGATGAGAATTGGGAAATTGGTAGAATGTATGGATATCAGTGGGTTAATTGGGAAAAATATACTGTATCAGATCAAGCAGGGTTATATAGGCGAGATCATATTAATCAAATTGATTATGTAATTGATTTATTAAAGAATTCTCCAGATTCAAGACGCATGGTCGTAACGGCATGGAATCCATCAGTACTCGATGAGATTGCATTACCAAGCTGCCACGCCTTTTTCATTTTTAATGTTATTAATGGTAAGTTGAATTGTCATCTTACTCAGAGAAGTGGGGATATTGGATTAGGTATTCCTTTTAATTTAGCTTGTTACGCTGCACTAACTCAGATGATTGCTCAAGAAGTTGGACTTAGTTTAGGTGAATTTTCACATTATATCAATGATGCTCATATCTATGTTAATCATATTGATGGTTTAAAAGAGCAGTTAAAACGTGAGCCTATGAATCTTCCAGAACTTAAGATTTCCAAGAAACCATTTTGGAATCTTGAATTTGATGATTTTGAATTAAAAAATTATAATCATCATCCTGCTATTAAATTTGAAGTTGCAGTCTAATATGAATATTCATATGATATGGGCACAAGATTCAAATAATGCTATTGGGAAGAATGGAACATTGCCATGGCATTTTTCTGAAGATTTGAAAAATTTCAAGAAATTAACTACTGGTCATACAATTATTATGGGGAGAAAGACATGGGATAGTTTACCTGTTAAGCCTCTCTCAAATCGACGTAATATTGTTATTAGCACTCAACAACAATCTAGAGTTGAAAGCTATACATCAATTGATAATTGTATGGATGCTCTAAGAGACAATAATCAAATGGATATATTTATTATTGGTGGTATGTCTATTTATAATTTTTTTTATAAGTATGCAAATATTTTACACATCACCTTTATTAACAAAAAGTATTCTAATACAGATACATTCTTTCCTATTGGATTGGAAAAAATAAAATTAGATTTTGATCTTATCCAAGAGCAAATGATTAATGATCAAATTAGATTTACAAAATGGATTCGAAGATAATAAAATTCTTAATTTGGTTGTTATTAGTATCAGCATGGAATTTTGGTTTTCCAGAAGCAACTCCAATTTATGATGTACTCGTAGCAGTAGCTCTATCATTTATCAATAGGTTGAAATTTAGGGGTTGCTTATTATAATAAAGGCGCCTAACAATGCTATTACAAAACAAAGTAACATCTTATTTGAAAATTTCTCTTTAAGAATTAGCCATCCAAAAAATGCAATAAATATTGTTGATGTTTGATTTAAAATACTTGCAATTGATGCCGTAGTTTTTGCCATCCCTATTATCCACATTGCAAATCCAACATATGTTCCTAAAAATGATCCAAGAAATATAATAGGCCATATTTGATGATTTGAGAGTTGTTTTTTGATTTCTTGCGTATTTAACATTATTGACATGGTTACATATGATAGAATAGTACCAGGTATAAGTCGACATAAAATAATCCAAAGTTGAATATCAATTGAATGGGAGAATTTTGTTAGAATGGGCTTAATCATTACAATCCCAACCGCCATAAGAGAATAAGCAGTAATGCCTAAGATAATACCTTTATTTAGATCTTTAATTTTATTGTCATCTGAATCGATGGAAAGATATATAATAGATCCTAAGATTAATCCCCCTCCAAGCATGTGGATTATTGTAAGTTCTTCTCCAAGGAAAAAATAGGCAAGCATAATCACTGTTGGTGTATATATGGTATTTAAGATAGCGCTTTTAGATGTTCCAAGTATATTTAGTGAATTAAGAAATAAAACATCTGCAATTGTAATTCCAATAATTCCACTTAAAATTAATATTATGAAATCAATTCTATTTAATTCATTAATTAGCATACTATCAGTGAATAATAAACAGGTTATTAAGAATAGAATACTACCTATTGTATTTTTAAGAGGGTTAAGTATATAAGGCGATATTGTATTACCAATAATTTTAAATAACGATACAGAAATTCCCCATGTTATAGCGCTAGCTAGTGATAATATTTCTCCAATTGGCATACTAACTTGGTAATATTCCCTTAAGTAGAGATTTTATATCATCTTTATTTATAATTGAGATATTAAGTTTTTGAGCTTTTTCAAACTTTGAACCAGGATTATTCCCTAGTACCAAATAAGATGTTTTTTGACTTATAGAGCTAGAAACTCGGGCTCCATATTGCTCTAGCATCTCTTTAATTTGATTTCGTGTAATATTTTCAAAAGAACCTGTAATGACAAAACATAAATTTTTAAATTCATTAGAGAATTTATGCTCTTTAAATGTAATGCCTTGATTAATACATTCATATATATCATCTAAGTTATCTTGATTTTTAAAATAATTCACAACAGAAGATGCCATAATTTCACCAATCTCATGAATATTATTTAAGTCTTTCTCTGTAGCAGAAATCAGCTTATTTATATCTCCATTAAATTCAGTCGCAAGTAATTTGCATGCATGAATTCCAATATTTCTAATTCCAAGTCCATTTAAGAATCGGTAAAGTTCAGTATCTTTAGATTTGTTAATAGAATCTAATATATTACCTATAGATTTATCGCCCATACGCTCTAAATTCTCTAAACTTGATTTATCAATCTTAAAAATATCACTATACGTTTTAATGATGCTATTATCAGTGAATACATCAATTAATTTTTCTCCTACTCCATCAATATCCATACAATTCTTTGATACAAAATGCTTCATTCTCCCCTTTATTTGAGCAGGACATTTTTTCACATTAGGACATCTAAGTATAGTATCTTCATTAACTCTTAGTGTGAGGGTATTGCAAATAGGGCAAGTATCTGGTAAGGTATATTTAGATAGCATACCTTTTCTTTCATCTAAAATTACTTTTACAATTTCAGGTATTACATCACCAGCTCTTTGAATTAGTACTGTATCTCCAATCCTTACATCTTTTTTATCAATTTCATCTTGATTATGAAGTGTAGCATTTGAAACTATTACACCACCGACATTAATAGATTCTAATTTTGCCACTGGTGTTATGGCTCCTGTTCGACCAACACTTGCTATAATATCTAATATTTTTGTAATTTCTTGTTGTGATTTAAGCTTTCCTGCTACTGCCCATCTTGGAGATCGACTTCTTTCCCCTAATTGCATTTGCTCATTAAAAGAATTTACTTTAATGACAACTCCATCAATATCATAATTCAGTTTATTCCTAATTGATTCAAGATAATCATAATATTTAATTACATCATCAATCCCTTTCCCTGATTTGATAAGATTGTTAATGGGAAGACCTAGCTGTGGTAGACATTTCATTAATTCTAATTGAGAATTAATCTGTAAATCTCCCTGTAAACCTATGGAATAAAAATTAATTCTAAGAGGTCGTCTAGCTGTAATTCTTGAATCTAATTGTCTAAGGCTTCCTGCTGCACAGTTCCTAGGATTTGCAAAAATAGATTCATCGCTATTTATTCTTTCTTGGTTTAGTATTTTAAAATCTGAGTGATTGATAAATACTTCACCTCTAAATTCAAGTATCCCATTAGTATTAAATTCTGATTCAAGTAGTTTAAGAGGTATTGCATTAATTGTTTTTAAGTTATTACTAACATCCTCACCAGTAATTCCATTCCCTCTTGTAGAACCATGTTTAAAATAGCCATCTTCATAAACTACTTCTACTGCAAGACCATCTAATTTAGGCTCCATTACATATTCAATATCTCTATTAGTATTTAATATTTTTTTTACTCTAGAGTCAAAATCTATTAATTCCTTATGGTCCATAGCATTTGCTAGAGACAACATAGGGATACTATGATTTATTGAATTAAATTGTGAGTTTTGTATCGCTCCTATTCTCTTAGTAGGAGAGTAATCAAATACAAGTTCTGGATATTTTTTTTCGAGCTCTTCTAATTTTCTTAGAAGTTTATCATACTCTGAATCTGAGATTGTTGGGTTGTCGTGTACATAATAATTAATATTATGTTGCTCTATTTCTTCAATAAGCGATAATATTTTTTTATGAGCATTCATATAGACAGTTAATCTAGAATGCTAGTATATCGCTCACCCCTATCACAGAGTATTGTAAAAACAATACCATCTGGATTATTCTTTTGCACCCATCGTTCAGCAGCTAATATATTTGCTCCAGCAGATATTCCTACTAAAAGACCATTTTGAAGAGCTAATTCTTTACATCTACTTTTTGCATCTTCAGTTGATATTGGAATAATTTCATCTATTTTATTTAGGTCTACTAAAAATTTAGATCCATCACCAATACCTTGTATCCCGTGGTGCCCTTTTTCTCCACCACTCATTACAGCTGATTCTGCAGGTTCTACAGCAATCATTTTTACCCTAGAATCAAATTCTTCAAATCCTCTCTGTACACCCATAATTGTACCGCCTGTGCCCGTTCCAGCAATAAATGCAGATATGTATTTCCCTATTGTAAGAGAGTGATTCAATAATTCTTTAAAAGTTGTTTTGTAGTGACACTCTATATTAAGTGGGTTTGTGAATTGGTTTAACGTAAAAAATCCCTCTGCTTGGACTATTTCATCCTTAAGTAGTATAGCAGCATCAAAATCTCCTTCATCTACCTCAATTAATTCTGCGCCAAACATTTTTAGTAAAATTTTACGTTCTTCTGACATATCACTAGGCATAACAATTTTAACTTTATATCCTCTTTCAGCGGCAATCATAGAAAGAGCAATACCAGTATTCCCACTTGTTGCTTCAACTATTGTATCACCAATTTTTATTAGATTATTTTTTTCTGCATCATCTAATATCCATTTAACTGGTCGATCTTTTATTGAGCCACCAGGGTTAACAGACTCTAGTTTTGCATATATTTTATCTGATAATCTGACAAAAGGAGTATTACCAATAAAATCTGAAACTAACCTTGATTGGAGCTCATCATCTTTGCCTTTAAATATTCTCTTGGTTTCCATAGTTAGAAATTACTTATTTTTGTAGCGATTCTTCTAATA
>CAZKFO010000067.1:0-8235 GCA_964552145.1 uncultured bacterium
AAAATGAATAGTTGGGGCTTGACGCTGAAAAATTCTTTAATATTTCAGAAGATGTAATCTTAAATTTCATGCGTTCATTTGACTATGCACGTCAAGAAGTTTTATCTTGGAAATCAAATTTAGATAAAAGAATAAGTGATATTGATTTTAAGTCTTTATGGAATAGTTGCCAAGAGATGGATCTTTCTAAAATAGAATATCCCACCTTTGAATATGGAGATAATATGGCCACACGAAAAGCTTGGGGACCTATTCTTGACTCAATATGCGATTCATTTAATTTTCTTGTAGGTGGTTCTGCTGACCTTGAACCTTCAAATGTAACAGCTGACTTTGCAGATAGAGTCAAAGATTTTACGAAGGAAAATCGGTCAGGTCAAAATTTTGCTTATGGAGTAAGAGAATTTCCTATGGGAATTATTAATAATGGCATTGCGCAGCATGGAGGATTAAAGGTTTTTGGTGCGACATTTTTTGCTTTTTCAGATTATGAAAGACCAGCTCTAAGATTAAGAGCCTTGCAAGGTCTTCCTGTAATCACTGAATATACTCATGATTCTATTTACGTTGGAGAAGATGGACCAACTCATCAACCCATTGAGCACTTAATGGCCTGTAGAACAATTCCAGGGTTGATGGTGTTTAGACCTGCAGATGCAAACGAAGCTTCTATTGCTGCAAAGCTAGCATTTAGCTATAATGACAAGCCTTCTATTATTCTATTAACTAGACAGAAACTTCCAGTGCTTGATAGAAATAAATATGTGCATTTTGATAATTTTGAAAAAGGCGCTTATGTGATTAGTGATTATGATAGAGAGAATCCTGAAATTAGCATTTTTGCTTCAGGTTCAGAAGTTTCTCTTTCTATAGATATAAAGGAAAAATTAAAAGATCAGTTCAATATTAGAGTAGTAAACTTTGGATGCTGGGAACTATTTGACATGCAATCTAAGGATTATATAGATAGCATAATCCACGATTCAAGCTTTAAAGTATCTATTGAAGCAGGTATAACACAAGGTTGGGAAAAGTATACTGGAAATTGCAGATTAAATAGTTTAAATATAGGAATTAATGATTATGGAGAATCTGCTCCAGGGGAAGAAGTTGCATCTCACTTTGGTTTAACAGCGGAAAGTATTTCTAATATGATCGTAGAAAGGTATAAGAAAAATTGATAAATATCCCTATATTACTGGGAAGTTTATTGGAATTATTTAAAGGTTTAGTTTATGTCAAAATGGGATAAAAATACATTTATTGAAACAGCGAAGACTACTTGTTACCCACATATATCAAATATATTGATAGATTTAGTTAATTTTGCAGATGTGAATGCAGATAATATTTCCTGGGGAAAAGGCAAGGGATATGGTACTATGACTTACAAATGCAAGTCAGATGACTTTGGAATGGTTCCACTATTTCATCTGACGACGAATGGTCAAATCAAATTTCAGCTTAACTACATGAGATCAAATATAAATAAAAGAGAAATTGTTAATGATTTTCAGTTGAAGCTAGAATCTAACTTTTTAATGGATTTTGATGAGGAAGAATGTCCTGCTGACTGTTTCTATGAAGTCGATGATTTATTTACTATTAAGCATGAGGTAGATAAGTTCGTTCATACAATTCAAGGTATTTCTGCTCGTTTAAAGCAATAAAAATAAAAAATAGAAGCTTCATTTTTTTATTCCCATATATATATAATTGTTAGTATTATTACTCGGAACACTATTTATTTTTACATGATGTTACACTGAATAATAATTGTTGATGATTATATTAATTAAAAAGTATTTTTATGTCTATTGTTTATAAAATATATAAAAAATTATTTTCTTTTATTTTTGCGCTGCTAATTAGCTCTTCTTTGTATCCAGTGTGTCAAGATGCAGAGGACTATGGTATTATAAGTATGGGGCAGGAATTTTCTGGAGAGTTTAATGCTGATTTTAATGATTATTGGATAAAGTTTACCACCTCATGTGATTTTAAAGAGGTAGTTATCTCAACTTGTGGATCTTCCATCGCAGAAGATGGAGACCCATACCTGGATACTGTATTAGAGGCCTATCCAGAATTCTCTAGTGATGGTAATGAATATATTTGTGGTGAAGGTGTATATCAATATTTTGACATTACTAATGAGAATCAAACTTTTCCCAATTGGTATAATGATGACGTCCCTATCTACTGTAGTGACAATAGCGGTGCTAATTGCGTTGAAATGAATGACCCCTGCAACAATGGTCAGGGCACTTGTATATCTCAATGTAATACTGGTGATGGATCTCAGTATCATGCGATTCTAGCTATTCCCAATTCAGATGAGCAAGAAAATGGAATACTGCTCTCAGCAGGAACTTATTATGTAAGAATTTCTCCTCATCCGACAAACTTTGAGGGTGGAGAATGGAATTTATCTATAATGGGGAGTCCGGTAATTAATCCAGTTATCACTATGGATTCAACAAATGTAGTATTGATTCACAACCCTTTTGATGGAGCTCCTGGTGGAGAGTATGAAATTAATCTTGATGCTTCGCAAACAGTTTGTACTGAGCAAGTTGAATCTTATGAGTGGTTTGATGATGATGTTTTGATGTATACAACTAGTGATACTATATCTACCACCACTTTATCATATGATGATGGAATAGATAATATTAGTTTGGAAGCAATATCATATAGCGGTGAGAGATTTGCCTCTGATGTTATTACTCTTCAAGTTACAGAGCCAAACACTGCTCCCATTGCAAATGCCACAATCTTAGATAGTATATCATCAACGCAAGATTATGAAGTTTTTGTATCCCATGATGGTGATTTAGGATCTAATACTATTACTGTTGAACTTTCAGCTTATTTATCAGAGGACTTTGATAATGATATTCTTGATTATACTTGGAATCAAATAAATGGAGATATAGATGTTACTTTATCTCCTCCATCTGGTAATGCAGCGAATCCATCATTTAGTACTTATATTCCTTTTGATGGAGAGTCTAAAGAATTTAGCTTTGAACTTACTGCTGTTGATCCATATGGACTAGAGGATAAGGATAGTATCTTTGTCACAGTTTCTTCTGAACTTAATAACCCTCCAATCGCTATTGCAGATGACTTGTTTATTAATATATTTCATGATGGAGATACTTTAACTCATGACTCTGAGGTGTTCACCTTAGATGGATCAGCATCATATGATTTTGATAATGAAGATCAACTTAGTTATAGATGGATTGACAATGATGATTTAGAAGAGATAGGAAATGTATCAATAATAGATCATGAAATTCCAGATGCATCTATAGGAGAATATTTTTATAAATTACGTGTTACCGATCCATACAATGAGACGTCAGAGACTATTGTTACAGTTACGGTTGGAGAAGAGCTGAATGAGCCTCCAGTAGTTCAGTTCACTGAAGATATTATAGAATTTACAATCACCTCTGATGGTAACCCCGGAGGTCTGCAAACAATTGTTCTTGAGGAATATACTTATAATTGTTTTGATCCAGATGATGATGATATGGTATTCACTTGGTATGATGAAAATGATGTTGAGCTTATTGTAGATATTATTACTCTTGATGTTGCAGAGATTTCGGAGACTTATTATACGCTTAGAGCCACAGACTCATATGGAGCACACTCATATGGAACTTTGTATATTTTACTTAGAGAAGAGAATGATGTTCCAATTGTATTTACAAGTGAGATTCAGTATGAGTATGAACCTGAGGATGATATTTTAAATTGTGATGAAATATTATTTCTATATGGGAATGTATATGATGATCAGTTTGATGAACAACTCGGATTTAAATGGGAACTTTTAACTGAAGATGCTCCCATTGAAATGCTTGACGACTCTTCTAAGGTTGGTTCCTTTAGAACTAATCCAATTAACCATAATGATAATTTCTTAGATTTAGAATTCAGCTTCACAGTTTGGGATCCATTTAGCTGTTATAGATTAAATGATGATGTGTTTGAGGATCAAAATGAAAATGGCATCTGGGATTCTGAAGAGGAGTACACAGATATTAATTTTAGTGGGGATTATGATTTAGGTGAAGATTTTATTGATGAAAATAATGATGGCGTCTGGAATCCTTCAGAAAATTGGTTACCTATCTGCTCTAATGGAGAGGATAGTGAAACATTTGGGATGGCATATTTAAATGTGATTGTTGATAATTATAATTCTCCTCCATTAATAAATACTGATTTACTTCCGAATTATCCTTTTGCAACTCTTCAAAATCAGTATGGAGCATTTGAAGATGAAGTTTATGACTTTAATTTAAATTGGGAGAGCTTATCAGAATTTTCTTCATTTTGTGATACAGGTAATCAAACGGGATGTGCATGTGATAATGATGACTGCGCATTTCAAGATTTAGATGATTGTGAGCTAGATTCTTATAATGCATGTGAGGGATATGCTCAATCTGATTTTTCAGTATATGTTATCGATGATTGTTCAGAGCTTAGTATTTCTGAATGTGATATATTTAATTATTGTAGTGTCATTTTCACAGAGGAAGATTTCGTAGATGAAAATTCTGATGGTATTTGGAATAATGGAGAACCATTTATTGATTGCAATGAAGATTTGAGTATTTGTGAAGGGAACCCAAGTTGGGATAGTAGTATGGGGAATGGGGAATGGGATCAAGGTGAAAACTATACAGACTCTGATTGTAATGGAGAGTATAATTTACCAGAACCTTTTACTGATTGTTATGAGCTTCCATATGAAGGTCAAACTATATGCAGCGGTAGTGCTGGGTGGGATGAATTATCGATGGGTAATGGTGTATTTGATAGAGATTGGTGTGCAAATAATAGCAGTAATAGGTATTTCTCTTCAGAAAACAATACAGACATAGTATTTGAGACTAATTATAATAGCCAATCAGGGAATGAAATACTAATTCCATTTAGAGTTAATGATAATAATCAAATTAATAATTTAAGTGACTTGCTGTTGCTATCTATCTATGTACAACCCGTAAATGACATTCCAGAATTAGTCTCATTATCTGAACAAGGTCAGGAGTTGATATCGGCTGGCTCTAATGAAGAGACTGCATTTTCTCTATCAATTGAGGACTTTTTATATTATGATGTTGAGGGAGATATGAATGGTGATGGGGTATGTAATATAGATCATCAGAATGGAAATTATGAATGCGATGAAATTAGTTTGATAATACTGGATAGTGCTAATAGCAATTATGATGTTTCAGTCTCAGAAGGTGTAGTGATACCAATCAAGGATTTTTATGGAGATTTAGAGGTTGATTTCCAACTTTTTGATGGATATGATTATAGTGCTATTAATACTGTTCTAATTCCAATACATAATATTAATGATATCCCTATTATAACTATCTGTCCAGATTGCGATAGTATTTCTATTGAAGAGGCCCTTCAAGAGGTATTCAACGAACAAGGATTTCCAGATTATTCACTTAATTTAAATTCTATTTTTTCTGATGTAGATTTAGATATATTGAGCTTTGAACTCATTCTTCCATCAGATGAGAATGTGTTTTTCGATCCTTATATTGATGGTAGCACTTTTAATCTTTCAAGTATTAACTATCCTGATCTAAACTCTGATGAATATGGTGGTATATTTTCATATACTATACATGTTTTTGATGAAAGCCCTACGCCATCAGAATTTCAAATAACATTAAGCGTAAACCCTATAAATGATCCTCCTGTAGCAAATCCCATGATTAATGATATCTCTTGCCCGATGGAAGGTCTCATTGATATTGAATTTGGTGGATCAGATGTAGATTCAGATTCCATAGGATTTGTATTTACAAGATTTCCAAGTAATGGATTTTTATATACCGGTCAGGAAGTTCATGATATTGATGAGCAACAGGACTGTATAGGTCCTAACTATATATGGAGTAATGATACTTGCATAGATGGTATGGAATTATTTAGTAGTGATATATTAATACCTTCTCTTAGTGACTCTGTATCTTGTGTGAGTGCATTAAATGCTTGGGTGGATGATCAATGTGTAAACCCATACCAACTTTCAAATACCTCTTTATTCTCAAGTGCTATTTTATATGCTCCTGCGAGTGGCTTTAGATGTCGGGACACATTATCATTTTCTGCTTATGATTTTAATCAATTAAATGAGTTTGATCTATTTAGTAATTCTGAAGATATAGTGATATTAGTTGGAGAATGTAATCAACCACCTATAATAGATTTTATAGGTAGCAACTTTAATATCCAAGAAGATAGTAATATTATTTTTTACTCATCAGATGAGTTTGGTGCAGATTCAACAGGTTATTACAATCTAAATGATCCACAAAATTTTCATATAACAGATTTAGATAGTGTAGCAGTCTCAGACTTAGAATATATTTACGATATAGACTCTGTGTATTTAGAAATATGGGAAGGACCAGTCATCAACTCTGTAGATACTTTATTTAGCTACTATATAGAATCTGGTTTATGCGCATATCAGATATCTGAAAGTGATTGGAATATAGATCCAGAAAGCTCATGTGGATTAATGTATGATGAGAGTCAGTGCCCAGATGGTCAAATTCAAATTCCAACTAATTTTGAAGATGGGAGTTTTTACTGTTCATGTGGGATTAATTCTGAAAGTACATGTATAGCAAGTCAAGACTTAGAAGATTCTCCTATTGTAGTTAGGCCAGCTCAAGATTTTGATGATATACTTGAAATAATGGTTAGAGCTAATGATGGGAATCCTTCATATAATTTGGGCTTACTCAATACTATTGAAATATTTGTCGAACCTATTGATGATGCTCCACGGATTGGTGAAATTCCGAATCAGCAGATTGATGAAGGTGAAACTCTAACTTTAAATTATAGTTTCTCTAGAGAATTTAATTTTATTGATTCTACTTCTACTTTTAGTATTTATGATCCTGACATTAATCTTGAAGAATTTATTAACTATCCATCTATACTTTCTTTTAATGCAGATTTGGGGGGTACCTTTGAATACTCTGTAGATTCAGATAATCAAGAAATATCAATATATAGCTTCAATAACGATTGGAATGGAGATCGCCAGATAAATTTAAGCATAGAAGATTCTACTGGTTTAGAATCAAGCACATCAGAAGGTAGTTTCTTTCTTATTGTAAATCCTATTGATGACGAACCAGATTTTGGTGCATTACTAGCTGAAGATGTTGAGAATAACCAACTTATTGCATTTGAAGATTCAACACTTTCACTGCATGAGTTTAGAATCTACTTTGAAGATCCAGATTTTGACCTAGAAAATCAAACTGAACTAGAAGAAGTTTACATGGATTGGGTAGTTTCTCCAGTAAGTAGTACTAATAAAGTTGTGTTGGCAAGTTCCGAGGAAATAATAGATGGTGAGATTGTACAAGTTCAAGGGGTAGATGTTGATAGTCAGGATAATTTTTATTATTATAAGAAAGTATATGTTTCATCTATAGTAGAAAATTTTAATGGCCCATATCAAGCCAAAGTATCTAATGAAACTCTTGATACTGAATATTTTTTAGATATTTTTGTACAGCAACAAAATGACCTTCCAGATTCTTTTCCTGCTAACACCAAACCAATTATTGATTTAAATCTAAATGATTATGATTGGCCATCAGATGATATTATAGTGTGTACAGATGAGCAACTAGCTCAGGGTATATATGATATTACTCTTGGTACATGTAGTATATCTAATATATTCATAGATAATTATTATTATAAAACAGGGGATGATAGTCATCACTACACTAGCGAATTTGAGTGTCTTAGCTCAATATCTAATGAAGAAACTTCTGTGGACTCATGCATAGCTGCAAAAGATTTGTATCATAGACTACCTTTTAGTAGAACTCCATCTATAGAAGAAATTTCCCCAGATGGTCTATTTCTTTCCTGGAACCAAACAAACGATGCAGATATATATAGCAGTGAAGATGGTATTGATTTAGAACTATTTTACAGAATTGAGCTTCTTGATGAATCGAATAATAGGGTAATTGTTTTGAAAGATGAAATTTTAGGATCTGATTACTGCAATAATGGTGAATGTCAGTATAATGTTGATCTAGATAATTTATTTTTCTCTTATAATATGGATTTAAACTATTATGATTCATGTGGAATCTTTGATAGTGAATTATCTTTAAGTGATACATCTTCAGTGTATCT
>CAZKFO010000068.1:0-8231 GCA_964552145.1 uncultured bacterium
GACCAGATTTAGGATCTACTTCCGATTTTCTTCCAGATGATTAATATGCATACTATGGATTTACCATAGATGGCTCGGATTTAGAAATTTTTATTGATGAAAACTCATGTGAGTTAGTATGTGATAACTGCTCTGAGTGTATGCCGGGTGATATTAATGACGATCAAGCTGTAGATGTCTTAGACGTTGTATTTATTGTTGGTATTATATTAGGTAATAATACTCCAGATGCAGAAGAATCTTGTGGTGGAGATTATAATGAGGACGGCACTATAGATATATTAGATATAGTTGCTATGGTTAGCACTATTTTAGGATAAATGTCCAGATATTTATTTCTGCTATTCTTCTCAATTTTTCTGAATGCTCAAACAACAGGGAAAATATCTGGTTCTATATATGACATGGATACCAATGAACCTATTATAGGCGCCAATGTTATTATCTTAGATACGGGTATAGGTACAGCCTCCGATGTTGATGGCTCATATTATATAATTAACCTTTCTCCTGGATTGTATAATCTAAAAGTTGATTACATAGGATATGAAACTAAGATATTAAAAGATATAAATGTTTCCGTAAATCGAACATCTCAACATAATATTTCAATACAACAATCTGCAATAGAAGGTGCAATTGTTGAGGTCACTGTAGATGCTGTGAGCATAAAAAAAGATCAGACTAGCACAGTAAAAAATGTTAGCTCTGATCAGATAGAAATATTGCCTGTCGAGGATATAGGTTCTATTATTTCTATGCAGGCTGGTGTTGTCGCCGGTTCATTTAGAGGAGGTAGAAGCACTGAGGTAACATATCTTGTTGATGGAATGAAAGTAGATGAAGGTTTTGGAGGTGAAGGTCAAGCAGTAACAGTTGAGCCAGAGACAGTAAGTGAAATAGAGGTAATTACAGGTACATTTAATGCTGAGTATGGTAAAGCAATGAGTGGAGTTGTGAACCAGATAACAAAATCAGGTTCAAATAATTTTGAAATATCCTTAAACTCTGGATATGCAAATTATTTTTCTAGTAATAACAATATATTTATTGGGATTGATGAATTTTCATTAAATCGAAATTTAGATTCAAGGTTTCAAATAAGTGGCCCTATACTAAAGAATAAATTATTTTTCTTAGTTAATTATAGAACTTTAGATAATAGAAATCATCTTAATGGAATAAATTATTTTGAAGTTGATGATAGTAGCAACTATTCATCTGATAATTCTAATGATTGGTTCTCTGAGCATAGTGGCGATTCAAGCTTTGTACCAATGAATAAATCTCTTAATCAATCTGTAATGTCAAAATTGCTTTTTAAATATTCTGATAAATTAAAAACATCATTTCTATATACTTCTAATTCTGATGAGTGGCATCCATATAATCATGCATTTAAGTTTAATGTAAATGGGATGGCTTTTTCAAGTAGAAGCTCTAGCTTATATGCATTCCAGACAAATTATATGCTAAATAATTCTATCTTTATGGATTTAAAATATTCTTTTATGGAATACTCCAGCGGGTATTATGTTTATGAAAACCCACTAGATTCTAGATATGTCTCTGGTCAATATTTTCAATCTGCTCCTGGGTTTTTTACTGGCGGACAAGAGAAATCACATAGCTCAAGAGTAACGCAAGACAATAACATTAAATTTGACTTAACTTGGCAAATAAATAAGAATCATAACTTTAAAACGGGGATTGATTTTATAAATCATAATATTAAAAACCATTTTTATACTATCTTGGAAGATCCTGATGAGGAAGTTTATACTCCATTTATTTTTCAAGATACAACACTTACAACTTTTAATGATATTTTTGATGTTTCACCTTCTGAATTATCATTTTATATGCAAGATAAAATGGAATTCGATGCTATGGTAATTAACTTTGGTATTAGATATGATCGATTTAATCCTAATACTCTGTATCCATCAGAATATCGAAACCCTTTAAACCTAATTAATGCTGCAGATACATCAATTTATTTAGATGCAAAAACTCAGAATCAAATCAGCCCAAGATTAGGGCTTGCGTATCAAGTTGCAGATGAAGCTGTATTGCATTTCAGTTATGGACACTTCTTTCAAATGCCCCCATTTTATGCGATGTATAATAGAAGTGATTGGCTTGTTCCTTTAGGTGACTTTCAGACAATTATGGGAAACCCAAATCTCTCAGCGGAGAAAACAATAAAATATGAAATTGGGATTTGGCAGAGATTAAATAGATATACTGGCCTAGATATTAATCTATACTATAAAGATATATACAATCTTCTAGGCACTAGAACCATTACAACCTTTAATAATGTTAAGTATGGACTATATTCAAATAAAGATTATGGAAATGTTAGAGGTGTTGAATTAAAATTAGATTTTTTATATGATAATCTTACTGCATTTGTAAACTATACTCTTCAGTTTACTCGAGGTATAGCTGATAACCCTGCATATGCATTTACCAGAGAAGGGAATGGTCAGGATCCTATTAATAGACTGATTCCTATGAGTTGGGATCAGAGACATACCTTTAATATATCTATTGGATACAATAAAAAAGAATATGGGGTAACATCAACGTGTTATTATAACTCTGGAACAACCTATTCATTTTCACCAATAGGAGAAAGTAATATCTCATCTTTAAATCTATTGCCAAATAATAGCTATAAACCATCTAATATCTCTGTTGATTTGAGATCTTATTTAACAGTTTTATCAACAAAAAACTTTAGTGCTAGAATTACACTATCCATTTATAATCTTTTTGATCGTTTAAATGAATATTCTGTTTACTCTGATACGGGTAGAGCCTATACAACAATAATAACAGATTCACAGCGTAATACATATCGAAGTACATTCTCTACAATTGATGATGTTTATAAAAACCCTTCTATGTACTCTTCTCCAAGGCAGATCAAATTTACTTTTGGAGTTACTTTTAAATGATTTTCTTATTATTAGCCTCTATATTAATCTGCTCAGATTATGAGGGGCCTATTGATCCTGCTGGAGATGTTAGTGCTATTAGAAGTTCATATATGGATGGTAATAGGGTGTATCTATATTTTGAAAATACAACGGAGCTTTCAAATTGGGAAGATCAAGGACCTGATTATTCTATATGGCCAAACGATGGTACTGGGACACGAATGTTAGATGGTGTGGGGCTTTTGATTGGAGGGAAAGTATATATTGTAGATGATGGAGATCCTACGACAATCGATACTGAAGTTATTGATGATACCTTACAGATAAATACGACCTCAAGCTTACACGAACTTTATTTTCTGCAAACACACTATCGAGAAAATATGGATTCTGATTTTGAAAGAAACTTGAGATGGGGATTTTATCCCACCTTTGGATATTTTAATCCCTCACAAGATTATCCTGCAATGAGTGATGACCCTAATACTTGGCCCACCTTAGGTTGGCCATCGGCTGGTTACGATTTAAAGTGGGAAGGATACTGGGATGGAAGATTTGGAAAGGGAGTGACATACGCAGATTTAGAGACTTATTTTGTCGCAAATGATGCAATGGATCATGAACATATTAAGAGTGATGAGGTCAGATATTACCCAAGACCTGGCACTAAAATTCAATCTGATGCAACTTTCCAAGAAAATGAGGATTGGGGTGGATTGGGATTGCGTGTAGAGGTAAGGGGATTCCAATGGAATAATCCTCTTGTACGAGATGCTCTATTTTGGGAATACAATATAAGTAATATTTCAGATTATAATATTACAGAGACTAGTTTTGGTTATTGGGTTGATAATGGAATAGGGGCAGAACAGGGTTATGATGATGAGTATGGATATTTTGATACAATATTAGACCTTGCCTATTCTTGGGATGAGAACAATACAGGTAGTGCAAATGTAGAGACAGGTATTATTGGTTTTGCATTTTTAGAGAGCCCTGGAATTGCAGATAATATTTTTGATAATGATAATGATGGAATTATAGATGAGAGTAGAGATAATTCAGCTGGTGTATGGTATGAAGATCCTTTATCTGGTATTGATGACTTAGGTAATTTTTTAGATTTTTATAATTTAGATGAAGAAGATTTAAAGCCACATTTTGAAGGTGATGAAGATCAAGATTGGATTATTAGTGAGTTTGATGAAGAGGGAAATTGCCTTAGAGTTAATGATGACCTTGGACTTGATGGAGTTGGTCCTGGTGACCTTGCATATGATGGTCCTGATGCAGATGGAACAGAGTGTAATGGTGTACCTGATTGTGTAACTGGCGTAGGATGTGAACCTAACTTTAATGAGACAGATGTTTCAGAATCTGACATGATTGGTTTAACAACATTTCAATTACACCAGATTGCGCCATGCACAAGCAACCAAGACGTGTGCACTGACTATCAAACAGATATGAGTCAGCTTTGGTTTTACAATGATCAAATGATGTGGGAAACAATAAGTAGTGATACACTAATGCAGTTTACAAGTGAAGAATCAAATTTAGTTGAAATTTTTGCCTCAGGAATTTTTGAACTTAAGAAGGGACAAACTGAAAGAATATCAATGGCGGAGCTTCATTCCTTTGACCCGCTTGAAGGCCTACCAGGTGAAGCACAGAATCCGGTAGCTTTATTTGAACTAAAAAATACAGTTCAGCTCATTTATGAAAGCGATTATAGATTTGCCCAGCCCCCTAGAATGCCGACCTTAACTGCAGAGGCAAAAGATGGAGAGGTTTTATTAACGTGGGATTCAGTTGCTGAATCTTCTAGAGATCCATTTCTTCCAGAGGATTTACAGTATGATTTTGAAGGATATAAAATTTATCGTTCAACAGATAGATATTTTAGAGATGCGCAGATTATTACAGATGGGTATGGTAATAATATGTTTTATGAGCCCATATTTCAGTGTGATAAAGTTGATGGAATTACTGGATTTTCTGATGTAACAGTATTTGGGACATCATACTATCTAGGTGATGATACTAGTATAAAACATCATTTTACTGATCGTGATATAATTAATGGAAGAACATATTATTATGCTGTAGTTGCCTATGATTATGGACTTGCTCCAAGTGAAGATATTTTAACGGGCATTCCTCCTTCAGAGAATAATGCACTTGTTGAAATTGATGAAAATGAATATGTTATTTCAACGGGACCAAATGTAGCGATCGTACAGGCTGGAGCTCCTTCAGCTGGATATATTCCCCCAGAAATAGAGATTGATAATAATAGCTTAAAGATTGGAACGGGAACTATTGAGATTGAAGTTATTGCTGATAATCAGATAGAAGAAAATACTAATTACATTTTAACGTTTGATACGGTGACAGATTATGTTGAACGACAAGATATGTTTAATTATGAAGCCCCAAATTATATATATACCACTGGTTTTAATATATTCAAATGTTCTGATTATATTGGTGACAACTGTGTAGCTTATGAAGCTAACCCTACTTATTCTGAGAAGATAGGGTTTGACTCCTATGGTAATCCAGAATTTTCAGGATTAAATTTTAATGAAAATGATGTATGTAGTGAATTTCAAATTTCTGATATTGATTGTTTTTGCGTGGAAGATGTCGGTCAGTCTGGGCACTCTCCTAATATACCAGATGAAGAATGTGGTTATAATTTCAACAATATAGGTTTTGCCTATAATCAGGCTCAGTTCCCTAACGATCCGGATACAGTAAAAAGCCATTATTTCCTTAATAAGAGTGAGGTTGTCACTGATGTATTTGAAGGTTTAAGGATTACAATGGACCCTTCTGACTACACAAAAAAAATTACTGAAGGTTGGTATCAGAAAGTGACAGGAGATCCACAAATTATTTTAAATGAGTCAACAAATCTTGAATTTTATCATAGAGAGTCTAGAATCGTTCCTTGGGATTTTGATATTATCTTTAGTGATGATGAATCTTTTTATAATCAAAGTAACGAAAACCCATTAGAAATTTATTTTCCAAATAAATTATTTGATATTCAAGATAACTACATAAGCATGCTTGAAGTATTTGAAATGGATGAAAATAATTTTAATCTTTCATATCCTTTCTATGTGGAAAATATGACACTAGGAGGAAAAATGAGTTTAATTGGGATTGAAACAAGTGGCGATGGTATTTTTAATGTTTGGGAAGATAAGACACTTGTTGGAAGTGTTGACCAAGATGGTCATTGGAATGGAACTCTATGTGAAATAGATTTTGCTGGTATTGCAGAAAATCAGAGGCCAGGCAGTGGGGACATATATTCTGTTAGATTCCAGAGACCTTTCTCTAACGCTGATACTTTGCGATTTAGTACTGGTGACTTAGGTAGAGTTACAGAAGATTATTTAAAAGATGATATCGATGATATCCGTGTTGTGCCGAATCCATATGTAATGACAAATTTACTTGAGGAATCAATTTATAATACAGATTTCAATCAAAGAAGAATGCTTATGTTTACAAACCTTCCATCTAAATGCTATATTGAAATTTATACTACCTCTGGAGTATTGGTCGATAGAATAGAAGTAAACAATAGTATAGATAATGGAGTCGCATATTGGGATTTGCTTACCAATGAGTCCCTTGAAGTTGCAGCAGGGATGTATGTTTACTATGTAAAATCATTGGTGTTTAATAATGAAGCAGAAAAAATAGGGAAGTTTGCAATAATAAAATAAATGAAACTTATATTCAAAATATTATTTTTTATGATGTCTATTGGAATGGTATTTCCTGTTTTTAGGAATGGAACAACAGCAATGAATTTTCTTGAAATTGATATTGCCAGCTCAAATACTGCGATGGGTGGAGCATGTGTTAGTTTTGTAAATGATGCATCCTCTATTTACTGGAATCCTGCTGGGCTTGCTTTTTTAGATAGGCCTGAGGTTTTATTTTTTAATCAGGAGTGGATAGCAAATATTAGCCACACCTATACGTCAGTAGCTATTCCTGTTAATGGCACTGGTTCATTTGGATTTGGATTAAATTTAGTTAATTATGGTGATATTGAAGTAACTACACTAGAGTTTCAGGATGGAACTGGAGAGTACTTTACTCCTTTGGAGCTTTCCGCAACTTTTAGTTATGCTAGAAAATTTGTTGATTGGTTTGGGTTTGGAAGCTCAGTCAAATATATAGGATCGGATATATGGCATAGCTCAGCTAGCGCTATAGCCGCTGATTTAGGTGTTCAGATTTATACAGATTTTCTATCTTCATCTTCAGGAAGCCATGATGGAATGAAATTGGGGATGAGCATATCTAATTATGGTTCACGAATTAAATATGATGGTTTAGATTTATTGCAGCCACTTGATATTAGCGATGACTTTGGAAACTTTGCGAATGTTATGGGGAAATATGAAACATCACAGTGGGAGCTACCATTATTATTTAGACTAGGGATTTCAAATAAATTTATTAAAACCTCAAATCAGTATCTTTTAATTGCCATAGATGCTCTGCATCCTAACAATGATAAAGAGAGAATTAATATTGGAGCAGAGTACAGCAGATCAATTTCAAACTTATTTAACTTTTATCTCAGAGCTGGATATAAGGGAATACATATTAACAAAATTGACGATTCAAAAATTCAATTCTCATCGCCTTTTGGGCATTCTTATGGAGTTGGACTCGAGCTCCCAATACAAGTAATGAAGCTAAAAGCAGATTACTCTATAAGGTTTGTAGGTAGATTTGGGATGGTCAGCTTGCTTACCATTGGTATGGAGTTCTAATGTTTATTTTAATTAAAAATATTATTCTCTTATTTTTATGTTCATTTATTTCTGCAAACATTGATTTTGCAGATCAAGAGCTTGTTAGAATTGGAGAAAAACAAATTACGATTAGAGATTTCATGGAACGTGCAGAATATGTACCAAGACCAATGTATTGTAAAGGGTCATCAAATTTTGATAAACGAATCATATTAAATACCTTAATTGCAGAAAAGTTATTTTCTATTGAGAATATAGAGGGGCATATACCTACAGGTATTGATAATTACTTAAATGGTAGAAAAGAACAAAAGATGAGAGAATTACTTAGAAGCAAGATTGTTGATTCATCAGATATTGATAGAAAAAGTTTAAATCACTGGGTGATGATCTGATCTGTCAAAAACATCCCGGGGATTTCAACCAAGGCCTGATGGAACTCGGCCAATTGATTTGTACTCCTACAGATCCAGGTTGTGATATCTGCCCA
>CAZKFO010000069.1:0-8192 GCA_964552145.1 uncultured bacterium
AGGTGCGAAAGAGTACATAGACTTGGTTGTCGACCAGGCACCGGACGGAAAGATGGAGGTAGTTTCTGGAGTTCAGGAATACGATATTCAGGCCAATTGGAAGCTTTTGGTTGAAAACTCCTTTGACGATTATCATCTTCACTCAACGCATTCGACTTGGCTTCAATATATGAAAGATGCGGGTGTCGATACTAAGGTGCCAAAGGGGTTGTTGTTGCCTAAGCGGGGGATTGGAAAAAATCTTGGTAATGGCAACGCTGTAATCGATAATATTAACTTTCGCGGGCGTCCAGTTGCCGCATGGATTTCGATTTATGGCGAAGAAGCAAAGCCGGTTGTCGAGGCCGCAAGAGCAGAACTTTCTGCCCGTCTGGGAGAAGCGCGGGCGGAAAGGGTGGCTAACACTAATCGCAACTTATTCGTCTTTCCAAATTTGATGATAAATGATGGCTCGTCCGTCACAATAAGAACGTTTTGGCCCATTGCGGCCGATCAAATGGAGGTGACGGCGTGGGCACTTGGGCCAGTAGGTGAAAATCCTGTTATGCGTAAAGTGCGACTAGATTCATTTCTAACGTTTTATGGGCCCGGCGGCCTTGCGACCCCCGACGACGTCGAGGCGCTTGAACAAGTGCAGCAGGGGCTTACGTCGACCATTAAAGAAGTGCCTTGGTCCGTGATGACCCGGGGTATTGCGAAGGAAGGCGAGCAACTTAACTCGGATGAATTGCATTTACGTACGTTCTGGAGACGCTGGAATACGTTAATGGTAGATGCTGGCTCCGCAGTGAGTGCGGCGGAGTAATCTTCCGTGAATACCACAGACAATCTGGATAGGGGGGCTCTAGAGGATTTTCTCTATTTGGAAGCCGCTTTGCTTGATGAGTGGGACCTTGATGGTTGGATGGAACTGTTGACTGATGACGCACGATATTTGGTGCCCCCCAATGAGAGGCCTGATAGTGACCCGGAAACGACGCTTTTCATAATTGCCGATGACATTGAACGAATTAAAGGGCGTGTAAAGAGATTAAAAAGCCGCGAAGCCCATGCCGAATTTCCGCCATCGCGGACGCGGAGATTAATCACCAATGTACGTATCTTGGACAATATCGATGGCGTCATACGTGTTAGCTCCAATTTTTCTGTCCACCGCTACAGACTCAGAGGTAAAAGTGGAGTTTATGTGGGACGATATATTCATACTATTGTGTCAATTGATGACACTCTAAAGATATCAGAACGAAGGGTAATCCTTGATGCCGAGGAGTTAGGGTCGCTGGGCGCTATAAGTTTTATCCTCTAATTCACCGCAGGTGTTGGCTCAAGTAATTTAATAGAGGAAACCAGCCCATTAGTTTTGGATGCAAATTTTGATGGATAATGGGATGACAGATGACTCCGACTCTATAAGGAATGCCGAGAAGAATAAGCCTGGCCCTCTCACCGGGTTGCGCATTCTAGATCTGACGCAATTCCTAGCTGGACCCTACGCGACGATGATTTTGGCTGATCTTGGAGCTGAGGTGTTAAAGGTGGAGGCCCCCGCCGGTGATTGGTCGCGGGTCTTGCCTCCCAACTTTGTTGGTGAGGATAGTTGTTACTACCTCTCTATCAATCGAAACAAAAAAAGCATTGTCGTTGATATGAAGAATGACCAGGGGTTGGACGTTATAAAACGCCTGGCGGACGAAAGTGATATTCTATTGGAGAATTTTCGGCCCGGTGTACTTGAACGTTTGGGTTTGAACTACGATGATTTAGCAACCCGTAATCCCGGAATAATTTGGGCCTCAATAAGTGGATTTGGCCAGAATGGACCTGATAAAAATCGTCCAGCTTATGACATGATCGTTCAAGCTATTTCCGGCGGTATGGGTATGACCGGCGAACCGGGGCGTTCCCCGGTTCGTTCTGGGATTCCGATTGGTGATCTGAGTGCAGGGATGTACGCTGTTATCGGTTCACTTGCAGCGTTGCAAGAGAGAGGGCTATCGGGAAAGGGACAGTTCATTGATATTTCAATGTTAGATTGTCAGGTGTCAATGCTGTGCTATCAGGCTGCTTATTTTCTCCATTCAGGCATTAATCCTGGTCGCCAAGGGTGGGGACACGATTCTATACCCACATACCGTGGCTTTAATTGCGCCAACGGCACATCGCTCGTAATCACGGCCAACACCGAAAGGATGTGGCAGTCCCTCTGTGACGTTTTGGAAATTGCAGGACTAACGAAGGATCGTCGTTTTATTTTAAACGAGGACCGCTACGCAAACCGTCACGAGTTATGGCCAATACTTGAAGGTTCGTTCATGGTTCATGAGGCGGAATATTGGGTGCCCAGGTTGCTTGCGGCGGAGATCCCTGTGGGTGAAATCAACAGCCTCGAAAAGGCATTTTCTAATCCGCAGGTTCTATATCGAGATATGGTGTTGTCTCTAGAGGAGAAAGAGGGCGAAACGGTTCGAGTTGCTGGGAATCCAATTAAAATGTCTCGGACAACGATGGATAGCCATAGCTATCCGCCTAAGCTTGGTGCCCAATCTGTGGAAATATTGACCGATGTGCTTGGCGCAAATGAAGAAGAGGTTGCTCGACTTGTGGCGAGCGGTGCTGTCAGGGAGTTTGTATCTAAAAACACGAAGGGAAATTAAGGTGGAGAATGTACTGAAACTCGATCAGGATGGAGAAATCGCCCGGATAACGATTGATAGACCTGAGAAGGGAAACATGTTGACCCTGGAAATGCTCGATTATGTTTCCGCGCTTATAATCGATGCGGGTTGTGATCCAGATATTAAAGCTATTTCCTTAACAAGTACGGGGGATGATTTTTGCCTTGGTCGAGATCCACAAAGCGCCCCAGAAAATTCACCTAAAAATGCTGTTGAAATGCGGGATGCACTTACAGCGCCCATTCTAGGGTTTTATGATGCTGTGAGGGGTGCTGACATTCCAGTTGTGGCGAGTGTTCAGGGGAAGGCTAGTGGTTTTGGGTGCGCTGCCGCAGCGGTATGCGATGTCACCGTAGCTGCCCACAATGCTATATTTTCGCTCCCAGAAATGAAGCACAATTTGCCGCCGACGGCGGCGATTTCGGCCCATATTGATCGCTCCCTGCCTAAATCTGTGGCCTGGATGGTCTATTCTACTAAAGAGCTAGACGCTCATAATGCATATGCGGCGGGTTTTATTAGCCATGTTGTCGCGGCAGAGGATTTGGGCGCTGAAACAGAAATGGTTCTTGAGACGCTTGCTTCTCGCGACCGTGTCGCGTTGGCAACGTGTAAGGCGTATCTTTCTAACGCGCGTTTAATGGAGACGCCGCAGGCATCCGAGTACGCGGCGAGTTTATTAGCGGTCGTTATGTCCTCGAAAGCTGGGTGACGGGATGAAGCACTATGACCCACTGACGGCGAAATTATTATCATATTATGATGCTAAAGAGGCATTTTTGAATGGATCAGATTCGCCAAGAGATTATCTCGAGCGCGTCATTGAAAATATTGAAGCCGGGGAGCCCACGGTTAAGGCCTTCACCGTTCTTAACCTTGAACACGCGCGGCTTGCCGCTGATGAAGCCTCCAAGCGGTATCGTGATAACCGGCCACTCTCGAGTGTTGATGGGATGCCCGTAGCAATAAAAGACGTTTTCGATACGCGCGATATGGTTACAAGCTACAACAGTGATTTGTTCCGGGACCAACAAACCCAATGGGATGGGGCGTGCCCTTATTTCTTTCGCCGTGGGGGTGCTTGCATCATTGGGAAAACGGTCACGACAGAATTTGCATTCGGCACACCCGGTCCTACACGGAATGCGTGGGATGCTGAGAGAACGCCGGGAGGGTCTTCCAGTGGGTCAGGTGCGGCGGTCGGTGCGTCAATGGTTCCGCTAGCCATTGGTACTCAGGTAAGAGGATCGGTTCTTCGTCCTGCCGCGTACAACGGAACATACGCTCTCAAACCGTCAAAAGGCGCCTTTAACCTATTGGGCGGTTTTCCCTCTGCTTTAAGTATGGCTTGTATCGGAATAATATCTGGGTCTCTAAACGATATGTGGATGACGGCGTATTGGTTGTCTCAGCAGGGTGCTGAGCCGGGTTATCCCAGTATTTCGGGCTCTTTAGAACTTCCCTCATCTGTCCGGCCAAAGAGATTGATACGTCTTGATACCCCTGGTTGGTCGGAAACCGAGGATGAGACTAAAGAGCTATTTGATGAAATGTGTCACACCCTTTCTGAAGGCGGCGTTGAAATCTTGTCTCGGTACGAAGATCCAGAGATAGAAGTCTTAGAAGAAATGTTGACGGAACTTCGTAATCAAATAGAGGTTATGCTGACCTATGAGGGGCGTTGGCCATTAATGATGTACGGTGATGTGTGCCCCGAGAAACTCGGTGACCGAGTAGCAGAAAGAGCAAAATCAGCGGTACAGGTAGATCCCGATCGTTATGGCGAATGTCTCAATTGGGCATGGGGCTCGCGAATTCTGTGGAAGTCATTTAAGGGTCGGGCCGATGGTTTCATATCGCTTAATCAAACAGGCGCAGCCCCCAAAGGAATGGCGGTCGGAAATCCGGTCTACGGCGAAGCTTCTTCTCTGCTTGGGGTCCCAGCTTTAAATTTACCGTTACTGTCTGTCGAAAATTTGCCTCTTGGCGTGCAGGTCTTGGGTTACTACCGAGGGGATAAGGTCCTCACCGCACTGGGTCGCTGGTTAGTAGAGTTCTTGCTTCATGGGCGAGATTAGCAGGCATTAACTTGTTGTCTTAAACGTGAGGGTGATTATTCGGCGTTCGTCATACAGTCTGTGCAAAGCGGCGTATGGGGTAGCAGTTCAAGCCGTTTTTCAGGGATCTCCTCATCGCATTGAACGCAATAGCCAAAGGATCCGTCTTCTATTCGCTGAAGTGCCGCCTTGATCTGTTGAGCTTCCTTTAGTCCTTGCACTCCGAGGCCTTCTAATACTTCGTCACCTGCGATTTCTGTCGCTCGTTCTTCAAAGTCTGCTTCGGTGCCGTGCTCTTTGAGATCCTCGTCTATTTCGCTCAGTTTGGAGACAAGAGCGGCTAATCTTTGCTCTAAAAGTGGTTTGAAAGTGTTTGCATTAACCATAGTCCGCTCTCCAGCGTCTTATTGTTAAAGATGTTGCACAAATAGTAACTCCTAGAAGTGTCTATTTAAACACTTCTAGTCGAATCTTGTCACATAAAATTTACTTATTCTAGTCACGAAGAAACAATACACAAACCATTGTTTTCTATGTATTTTTGTAAAAATTTGGATTAATCAAGCAGCCGTCCAGCCGCCATCGATTGGCAGCGTTACACCTGTGACCATGGATGAAGCCGGGCTTGCTAGGTATAATAACCCGCCCGCTAATTCCCAGGGTTCGCCGAAGCGACCCATTGGTGTTGATCCTTCGATCGCTTTTACTAGCTCTGGGGCGGATTGCATCCGCGCCGCACTAAAATTTGTTCGGAAGAACGTGGGAGCAACGGCGTTCACGCGAATGCCACGGTCTGCCCATTCTACGGCGAGTCCACGGGTTAAATTGACGAGAGCACCCTTGGTGGCTTGATATCCGATATGTGCAAAATGACGGTTCCCTACAAGACCGACAATTGAAGAGAGGTTTATAATACGCCCGTTTGCATGTTCAAACATGTGGGGTGCCGCCGCCCGACACCCCATAACAACTGCCGTCAGGTTAACTTCCAGTACCTCGTCCCAATCCTCATCTGTCATATCTACAGTTGGACCCCGACGCGTGATCCCGGCGTTATTTAGAAGGATATGTAGACCACCTAAGGCGTTGACGGCTTCATCAATCGCGGCTTTGAGGGCATTTCTGTCTGAGACGTCAAGCTCAAGAGCAAGTGCTCGTCCTCCACCGGCAGTTATTTCTGACACGACTGCGTCAGCTTTGCCTTTATCAATATCTGTTACAGCGACCGACGCACCAGCATTCGCGTATGTCATTGCGGCTATTCGGCCAAAACCATCCCCGCCACCAGTAACAAAGGCGACTTCACCATCAATTCGGAATAGTTTTTCCAATGTCAGATCTTCGTATGTATTCACGGGTTTAACTCCTGTTGATTGTGTTGGTGCCGCAATATTTTTGTTAACACTATTCCCATTACAAAAACGATCAACAATATGATAGTGCCCATAGTAAAAAAGCCTGTCGCCAGAGTATATTTAGCAACTATTGCACCCATAACAACGGGAACAGTCAGCGATGCTATTCTATTTGTTGTGGCGCGTAATCCCACGCTCAACCCCTGATGCTTTGTTTCCACACCTCTAGTCAACACGGATAAAATCATTGGAAACGCGGTTCCCGAAAAGGTTCCGGTAGCGCATGCTACAATCAACAAAGACCAAAAACCTGAAAAAAGCGGAGCCATGCAAAACGAAATGGTCGAGAGTGCGGTGGCAAACAAGACAAGCCAGCTGGGTTGCAGCCAGCGCGATAGAGTTCCCACGAACAGTCCAGCTACACTGCCCGAAAGGGCAATACACCCGATGATAAATCCGATTTCTGTTTTGGTAAAATTGATTTCCGCCATGTAAACTGCAAAAAACGTATGACGCATTGCGTAAGTACCTGCGAGAAGAGCTGATATAACGATAACATATGCAATGAGTGGAACCCGCAATAATCCAAAACCTTCCGTATATTGAGTCCACCGTGGAAGCATATCAATTATACTAACGCGGCTTTTTGAGCCGTGATCCATGAATTTTGGGACGCCCATTGTGATCATCACTAGTACAAGTGACCACAATGATACGATGCCGAACGCACCCCATGGCCCAAAATGATCGAAGGCCGCACCGGCAAGGGTTGGTCCCAGAAAATTTCCAAGGGTCGCCAGAAACGTAAAACGACCCATCATCTGGGGTTCGCCCCTAGTCAATCGTCCCACGAGCGCTTGTGCACCAATCCACGTTGCGACATGGAGAAAACCGACGACGACCTGTAGAATTAGTATCCCAGTAATTGATGGGAATAGCGGGTACAATAGGACGGTTATGGAACCGCATAACGCCAGGCAAAGTGTAACTTTTCGGGTGCCCACTCTATCCATGATCGCGCCAATTTGTATTGAAAAAAATAAGGAAAGAAGCGCGCGCATTGAAATTGCCATTCCGATCCAGAAGGCACTCGCGCCAATCTCTAATGCCCAAAGGGGCACGATTAGGGTAAGCATCGGGATTTGGCTTAGGCTGAAAAAGCCTGTCGCAAAAATTGCCCAATGACCGGACGTCTTTCTATGATTTATTGATGGGTTGTTGGTAGTCAAAAAATCTCCTGGAATTGCATGCACAAGTGTGTCGCAATATAGTAGATCAACCAAACCTGTTTTAAGGGAAAGAAAAGAATATGGCGACGGTACTTTCAGAGATCGTTGTAAAACCCCTCTCAGACGCCTGTGGTGCGGAAATCATTGGTGTTGACCTTACTCAACCCCTCGACGATCAAACTTTGGCGACCATAAAGGAGGCGTGGTACGAGTACCTGATGATTGTGTTCCGAGATCAAGATATTTCGAATGACGACCAGGTGCGCTTTTGCAGATATTTCGGGGAATTAGAGGAAGTAAAAACCGGAAAATATGCCAACGAAGACATGCGTCATACGATGATGATCACCAACGTTACTGATACCGGTATGATGACAGCATTGGAAAACGGGGATATGTGGTTCCATTCAGATCAATGTTATTACGAAATACCGTGCAAGGCTTCGACTTTATACGCGATGGAAATTCCTCCAGAGGGAGGCAATACCTTATTTGCAAATTGTTATCGCGCCTGGGAGACGTTGCCCTATGAAATGCGTGAATTGTTGGAGGAAAAAAATGCCCATAATATTTATGATTATTCGGGAAACCCTCTAAAGCGGGGGGGCAATGTGGATCCCAATGCTCCCGCTTACAGCCATCCCGTAGCCCGCACCCATCCTGAAACGGGTCGTAAGGCCTTGTATGTAAATCGTTTGATGACAGATGCTATTGAAGGCTTAACGGTTGAGGAGAGTGAGAAAATTCTCCAAATTCTATTTGAACACAGTGAGCAACCAATGTTTGTTTATGAGCATGTGTGGCGTGTTGGTGATTTGATGATTTGGGACAATCGCTGTGCGATGCACGCTCGAACAGACTTTGATCCGAACGAAC
>CAZKFO010000070.1:0-8118 GCA_964552145.1 uncultured bacterium
ATATAAGATAGTTTCACCTAATATTTCAAGGAATAATTTAAGTAAATCTTTAAAATTTTTAATTAAATTAAAACTTTAATTAAATCTTATAAGCTATTTAATATAAAATTATGTTTTTATCATCTTTTTTATTTTATATTAGATTACAAAACTGAGGTGATCAGATGAAAAAGCTTATTATAATATCAATATCATTTTTAATCATGGGCTGCTTCTCTACCCCTACAATGGGAGGCATAAATACAAGCCAATATCAAATTAAAGATAATAATTATGTTGTTCTTGGTAGAGTCACTGCAAAAGCTGAGGTTAATAGGTTCGCCTTATTAATAAGGCTTGGCCCTGGAGATATTTATAATAGAGCCATGATGGAGCTTAGTGAAAAAGCAAAAGTCTATGGAAAGAAGGTTGGTTTAATAAATGTCAGTGTTGATTATTGGTTTGATTCATTTGCATTAGTTTTTGGAAAAGACGTGGTATCGGTATCTGCTGATGTGGTTAGGTATAGATAGATGAAAAGAGCAATTCTCCTATTTAGTATATTCTCGTTCTGTTTTAGCGAATCTAATGCAGGACAATTATCTATAAAAATAAATACTGAATATGATCTGTTTGATAATAGAGAATGGATTCCATACTACAAAGGTAAAGAAATTTCAGAGGGTAAATTCTATAAAATGACTAAAAAAGTTAAACTTCAAAAGAAGTATAATATCTACATGAATAAACGAAAGGGTGGAATAATAAGGAAAAAAGACGATACATCAACTCCCCAAGATTTTAAATGGAAAAAAGAACTATTGCCATCAATAATTATATCTTCTATAGGGTTAGGTATAATTAATTATGCTTGGGCAGAGCATTCATACAGAGAGTATTCTTACTCTCATCTAACTGATAAAGGTTTCTCAATAAGCGCACTGGGTAATACCCTACTTATTCCAGCTCTTACTAATATTTTAGTTAAAGGAATTAATCATTATCGGCATCCTAAAATAAATTTTGTATCTCATAAAGATGCCATGGCTTTATCTGTTAAATTTAATTTAAAATAATAAAGCCTTAATAGCTAGCTCGCGCTATTAATTCCCTCTTCCTCATCTACTCTATGTAGGAAAAACGCACCAGCAAAAACGAGTAGAGCAACAATCGCAACACCAAATCTCTGAGAACCAAAAGCTTCGGTAAGTATTCCAAGCATCATAGGACCTACAAATGCGGTAGCCTTTCCAGAGAACGCGAAGAATCCAAAAAACTCATTTGTTTTATCTTTAGGAATAAATCTAGCCATCAGAGATCTGCTTGATGCCTGATTTGGGCCTGAGCATATCCCTATAAGAATACCTGCTATCCAGAACACTGTTTTGCTCGTTGTAAATACAGCAAGAAGACACGCGATGATAAGCCCAATATTACTTAGCTGAATTGTATTCTTACCACCGATAACATCATCAAGAAATCCAAGCAAGAAAGCTCCAAGACCAGCTGTAACATTTAGAACAATTCCAAAAATCATAATCTCATTAAATGTAAACCCAAATGTACCTGCCGCATATATACCCCCAAATGAGAATATCGTGATAAGTCCGTCATTATATAAGATGCGAGCCAGTAAAAACCTTGATATCTGCTTATACTTTCTTATCTCTCTAAATGTATCTTTAAGACGGCCATAAGATGATTTAATAAGTTTCTTTGATAACCTCTCTTCAATTTTTCTATCTTTTAGCCATATGAAAGTTGGAAGACTAAAAACAGCAAACCACAGAGCCACAAGCAGATTCGTTGCCCTTATATGCTCTCCATTGATTTTGCTAAATCCAAACGCAGGCATCTCAGGATTTATAAATAAAAATAACGCAATAACAAGCGATACCAATCCTCCTACATATCCAAATGACCAGCCATAGCCAGATATACGTCCAATTTTCTCCTTGGGAGCAATAGATGGGAGATATGCATTGCAGAATACGCTACCCATCTCAAACCCAATATTTGCGATAACAAACCAAATTAAAGCCTTATATATTTCACCTGGAAGTGCATAGAAGGACATCACAGACCCTACAATACATATCCAGGTCCAAAAGATTAGATTTGTCTTCCTATATCCTCCCTGGTCTGCAATCGCACCCATTAGAGGTGAGATGAGCGCCACAAATAAAGCAGTAATCGTAATTCCTCTAGACCATAAAACAGTTCCAGTTATCTCATCTGGAGCTATTGCCTGCACAAAGTATGTGCTGTATATAAAAGTTACAACAAGCGTGGTGAACGGCTGATTTGCAAAATCATACATAGACCATGAGAAAATTGTTTTCTTATAATCTCTATTCATCTTCTCTATTTAGTAATTTCTTTAATTCGTGGAATCCATGGTACGAAAAACGTATAAACATATATACAAAAAGAAGTAGCCCAACTATAAATAAAACCTGCCATAGTAGCTTCCAAAACATCATACCACTTCCTCCTTACAATCAGGTATTAGTAGAGAGAAAACAATCATCAGCGCAACAGAGAAAAACAAGGTCATAAGGCCAATATGCTCCGCTTCAAAACCGCTTAACATAGGGATGGACTCTCTGATAGGCTCAAGGCCAACCAGAGCACTAAGACCACCTAAGAGAGCTGCAATTGCTCCAGCAGAGCTAGCCTTATCCCAATAAACTCCAAACAGGATTACAGATATAGCACCAGTAAAGTAAACAGCCCCTGTTATTCCAAGATAGCTCCATATCGAATCGCCACCATCATAAACAAGTCCCCAGTATAGAATGTAGATTCCCAGAAGTACTATGATGATTCTACTGTAATTAATTTTTTCTCTAGAGCTGAGGGTCCCACCTTTTAGCGGATTTATAATATCATTGGTTATAATTGTGCTCCAGCATAGCAGATAGCTATCATGAGTACTCATAAATGCTGCTAGCATCGCTGCTGCCATAATTCCAAGAATACCCATGGGAAGTATCTCTACTAGATAGCGTGGCATCATAATCAGCGAGTTCTCAACCTCACCATTAAAATAGATAAATGCACAGATACCAAGAAAGCATGGAATCATGAATCTGATAAGAAATGAAATAGATGACCAGATATACTGCTTTTTCACTGTATTTGGACTATCTAACGATAATGCTCTTGTGATTGCTGTTGGCCATATAACCGCACTAACAAAACCAAGTACAAGCTGCCAAGTGATATAGAAACCACCCTTACTTTTTATAGGATCATAGACCATGTCAGAATTTCCAACGATAGATTCTAATCCAGAGAAAATACCAGTCCATCCTAGATGATATATTGAGAAAATTACACTCAGCATAAGACCAATAGAGAGTACAACAAACTGAATATAATCAGTAATGATGACAGATATCATTCCACCTAAAGTAGTATACAGGAGCACCAATATTAAAAGAACAACCATTATGATAGGTAACACCATTCCGGCATCATCAATCCCTAAGATTCCTTGTACGAATATCGCTCCAACCTTAAGAAAGAGTCCCATGTTTAAAATTCCACCTAGGACAAGAATTAAAGCACCCAAAACTCTAACTTTTTTTCCAAATCGATGTTGATAGTATTCAGGGATACTCTTGACTCTAAGTTCCCTTAGCTTAACTACAACTACACCCGTAAGCCCAATAAATAAAGTAACAATTGATGCGATTAAACCAATATGAAATGCAGAGAAGTAATTAAGCACGCCATTCTGAGCGTTATACATAACAGTGATAAGACCCAATTCAGTACCAAGCATCGTTGCAACTCCAAGAGAGAGTCCAATCTTTCTATCTGCAATCATAAATGTAGAAAAATTAGATGAGCGATCTCTATATGAAATTCCAATATAGAACACTGCTATCAGATAAATAAAAACAATGCTATAATCAATAGGTGTCATTAATAAATCCTAAATTTTCTGCTTAAACTTTCAAATTCTTTAGAATCACTGCTCCAAGTTACAATTAATTCATCGATACTTGAATTACTAATAATATTATTTTTCAGAGCATCAGAGCCATAAAGCTTATCTATAAAATTTGTCTTAAGAATCTCAAAATTATTTGAATGTACTTCGTAAACAGCCTTAAGAATTTTAACTGCTAACATGATTGGTTCAAACTCTTTCATATCAGTAATTTTAATGCTAATGCCATTACAACGCTGATCTTGGAACTTTGGATATTCAGATTTTCCTGGCATTGATATTGGAGTAAAATCAACAGGAGATAATATCACACCATTGATATCACCCACTTTATCTATAACCTTATCTGAATTCATCCACGGAGCACCAAACAATTTAAATGGGGTGTTTGTTCCTCTTCCCTCTGATAAATTTGTACCCTCTAGAAGGCACATCCCACTATAAATCAAAGCAGTTTCTAAATCTTCTATATTGGGTGAGGGCTTAGTTATTATATCAGAATATCCACCATTCCAGCCAGATATAGGAATCACCTCAAGCCTTGGCCTGTAGCTAAACTCCATCCAATTTAGCTCTGCAATCATATTAGAGAATTCACCAATTGTTAAGCCATGTCGAATGGGAACTGGATGCATTCCAACAAATGAGTTATACCCATCTTTAAGAATAGGGCCTTCTATTTTTCTACCAATTGGGTTCACTCTATCGAGTATCACAATTTTAACATCATTATCTGAAGCTGATTTCATTACATGACTAAGTGTGCTAATATATGTATAGTATCTAGAGCCAATATCCTGCATATCAAATAAAATTAAATCAACTTCCTGTAGCTGTTTAGATGTAGGAGCTTTATTTTTTCCATATAGACTAAATACTGGAATCTCATGGTAGGTATTATCATCTATCTTCTTGCCTGCCTCATCAGTCCCAAAAAGACCATGCTCCGGAGTGAATATAGCCACAACATTAAGTTTTTCTTTAGATAACTCTATTAAACTTCTACCATCACGGCTAATGCTGGTATGATTTAGAACTAATGCTACTCTTTCTCCGCTATACTCATCTAAGTTTTGATTAAAAAAAACATCAATCCCGTTTAGTAGAGGGCTTGTGTCGCTCTCCTTACATGAGAATAAAAAACAAAAGAATAAAACGGTTACTCTAATTCTACTTATCATTTAAATATTTTATACAATGTCAGTGAGGTACTCATATTTACAGCTGTAGATCCAAGAATAAACCAAGTCCATGCAATACCATAACTTTGCATGACAAACACACTTATAACCCCAAGAGTTGATCCTACTACCAACATCCAGTCTTTTGGCTTTTTATTCATTAGTTGAATTAAAAATAAGCTGAGCAGTATTCCATATGTAAAGGATGCTATTCTTAAACCTGTAATAACCAAAGATTCATTACTTTGATCAAATACAGATGCAATAACAATCAAGGCAAAAGCCCAGAGTATACTGATTTTTTTAGATAAGGAAATATTATTCTTGATTCCTAATAAATCTCTTACGGTTGATGAGGATAGGGAATTTATTGATGAGCTAAGAGTTGACATCGCTGCGGACATTATTCCAGCAATAAGCACCCCCCTAACTCCAACGGGAAGATAGGTTGCTATAAAGTGAGCTAATTCTCTATCTTTTTTAAAACCTCCATTCTCAACATAGCTACTTGAAATGGTTGAAAAATCAACACTCATATAAAATTCTTTTAATAAGCTTCCTATTAGTAGAAAAATAGAGAATTGTATCAAAGCAAATATTCCACTACCTATCATTGCCTTCCTTGCATCTGATAGATTTCTACATGACAAGGATCTCTGTACCATCATATAGTCAACACCATGAGATGAAAATGACAACAATGTCCCTCCGATAATTCCACTGATAAATAAATTACTATCAGTGATAAGAGAACCATTAAAAATAAATACCGAATTTAGTGAGGTCGTTACCACATCTGTAATTTGACTGGATGATAGGAAAGAGCATAGATAGTATATTGATATTAACCCACCTCCTAAGTATATAAAAAATTGGATTGCATCTATCCATAGAATAGATTTGATACCACCTATATATGAATAGAGAAGGGTAATTAAGCCAATAATAAGAACACAATTAACAATCCCCCACCCTGTTAAAACATCAAATAAAATGGCGGTTAATAAAAAACGAATCCCATCAGCTAGCAAACGAGTAAAAAGAAATATCATAGATGAAAACTTCTGAATTAGTACTCCATAGTGATTTCCTATCACCTCATAAATTGAAACAATATCACTTGCGAAGTATTTAGGTAGTAGATAAAAGGATACCAATGTCCTTCCTATAATATATCCAATCGCAAGTTGAATAAACCACCATCCCGATTTATATGCTATCCCAGGGATACCTGCGAATGTCAAAACTGAGGTTTCTGTAGCAACAATAGAAAGCATCGCAACCCACCATGGTATACTGCCATCTCCCTTAAAATAATCAAGAGATGAAGTGTTTTCCTTTGAAAAATAAATCCCTATGGATATAAAGGTTACTAAAAACAGAGCGATAATTATTAGATCCAAATTAACCCTTTATAAAATTGCTTTCATGATTTCTGTATGAAAATTTCTTCGAAGTGAATACATCCCTTTTTTCTCTCTGGTAGGGTGAACTCTATTAGTTAGTAAAACAACTATAATATTATTATCAGAATCTATCCAAAGAGATGTACCTGTAAAACCAAGGTGGCCATAAGAACCTTCAGAAAAATAATCTCCAGCAGAGCTTTTTCCATTTCTGCTTGGCGTATCCCATCCCAGTGCATAATCAGAACCTGGGGGTAAATTTTGTCTAGCTGTAAACTCTTTAATATTAGAATCTGAAAATAATCTATTACCAAGCCATGTCCCTTTATTTAAGAAAAGCTGAGCATATTTAGCAAGATCATAAGCATTAGAGAATATCCCCGCATGCCCTGATACCCCACCTAAGAGATATGCATTCTCATCATGAACTTCTCCCTGGATCAACCTGTTTCTAAAGTAATCATCATCCTCAGTGGGCGCAATGTTCTGTAGTAATAACTCATCTGGATTATAAGATGTGTTATTCATATCAATAGGATTAAAAATCCACTTCTGACATAAATCATCAAGTGAGCTTCCAGAAACCTTCTCAATTATATCCATAAGAATAATAATACCCAAGTCACTATACTGCACCTTCTCTCCTGGTGAAAAATCAAGCTCAAGATCTAATATCTTACCTATCATTTTCTCTTTCTTTATCTTAGGTTTTTTTTTATAGAATTCAACAAATGGCTTTAAACCTGATGAGTGGGTAAGTAGGTTTCTTACTGTTATTTTTCCTTTATCAGTGTTATATAGACTTGAATAGTACTGATCAAGAGTATGTTCTAGAGATAATTTTTTCTGGGAAATTAATTTCATTGCAACTGGAGTTACAGATAAAACCTTTGTAATAGATGCGATATCATATATAGTATTTGTACTAACTCTCTTAGAATCATTTGAGTAACTTAACTTTCCAAAAACTTTATCAGCAACTAACTCACTATCTTTTACAACTATAATCTGTGCACCTGGGAATAATTCTTTATTAATCGCCTCATCGATGATACCCCATGCTGAGTCTAGATTATAATCTGAAGGGCTATCATTAAAACTAAATTTTCTAGCTTTTATTTCGATACCATAACCTCTATTATATTTATCACTTAAAGATATAGGTAACTTACCTTCGATATTGCTTCTCCCCCAAATTGCATTTGCAGCGGCTTTAACTGATATGCTACCATATCCATACGCGCACATATATGCATCTAGAGATCTATATGAAGGTAGGTAGGGGCTACCAAAGCTTATCCCAACTGTTGGTATTCCTTCCGATTTAATACGCTCTAAGAGTCTAGCATGACTACCATCAATAGTCGATTCACCTTTATCCATTCTTATCCGAATAAGCATTGAAACAACAACGACACTACTACCTCTAAGATCCTCAATAATTCCATTGATTCTGCTATCACTTAGCTTATCATTAACAAGCATCTTCTCTACCCCTCGATGCGTTCTCCGTAAATCTCTATGAAATGTTTTTAGATATCTTCCTGCATCATCATCCATTGATAGAATTAGATGAGTTATTTTCTTAAGC
>CAZKFO010000071.1:0-267 GCA_964552145.1 uncultured bacterium
TTAGAGAAGGTGGTCATACAGTGGGAGCAGGTGTAGTAACGGAGATTATTGAATAATGGCTGGAAATAGTAAACGAGATATTGTTATAATAGAGAGTACAGCAGGTACTGGCTATAGGTATTCAGTTACAAAAAATAGAAGGCTGCATCCTGATAAATTGGAATATAGAAAATATGATCCAGTTGTAAGGAAGCATGTGGTTTTTAAAGAAACTAAATAGGATAAGGTGAGTAGTTCAACTGGTAGAGCGCCGGCCTCCAAAGCCGG
>CAZKFO010000071.1:277-8067 GCA_964552145.1 uncultured bacterium
CCTTCCTCACCTGCATTATATATGAAATTTTTAAGAACATATTTTAGTGATGTAAAGATTGAACTTAAGAAGGTTTCTTGGCTTTCAAAAAATGAGATGCTAGGATCCACTTCTGTAGTTTGGGTATTTGCAATTATTGTTGCTATTTTTTTATTTGTTGTAGATTTTGGAATTACTCAATTCATATCTAGGTTATTGGAATTTTAGCTATGAAATGGTATTCTCTTAGAGTTATTTCTGGAAAAGAAAAGAGCACATAAGTAATTATTCTATTTGAAGCAGTAGCTCATTGTTTGATGGATTTTATAGTTGATATTTTTGTTCGTTTTGAAAAGATAATAAAAATTATAAATAATAAAAAAAAAGTCAAAGAAAAATTGTTTTTCCCTGGCTATATACTAATAAATATGGACTTAAATAAAGAAACAAGATATATGATAGAAAATATAAATGGAGTTCTCAGTTTTGTTGGTCCAAAAGGTGGTACTCCAGTTCCATTGAGAGATGCTGAGATAAAGCGAATTTTTGGAGAGGTTGAAGATAAAGATGGAAGAGAAATTATTGAAGTTTCATTTCTAAAGGGAGACAATGTAAAGATTGTTTCAGGCCCATTCGTTGATTTTAATGGTGTTGTTGAAGAAATTAATGAAGATAAACAAAAAGTAAAGGTTATAGTTTCAATATTTGGAAGACCTACTCCAGTTGAGTTAGATTTTTTCCAGGTAGAAATGTATAAATAAAATAATATGGCGAAAAAAATTGAAGGTTACATAAAGATGCAAATTCCAGCTGGGTCTGCTAATCCAGCTCCTCCTGTTGGGCCAGCATTGGGCCAGCATGGAGTTAATATTATGGAGTTTTGTAAAGCGTTTAATGCAAAAACACAAGAGATGCAAGGTAAGATTATCCCAGTAGTTATTACAGTTTATGCTGATCGCTCTTTTACATTTATAACAAAAACGCCTCCAGCAGCTTCTTTACTTTTAGATGCAGCTGGATTAAAAAAGGGTTCTGGTGAGCCTAATAGGGATAAAGTTGGTACTGTTAAAGTTTCTCAGCTTAAAGAAATAGCTGAGACAAAATGGAATGATTTAAATGCTTCTAATATTGAGTCTGCCATTAGAATGATTAAAGGTACTGCTAGAAGTATGGGATTAGTTGTAGAGGAATAAAAATATGAAACATGGAAAAAGATATAATAGTAATAAGAAACTGGCTGATTTTGAAGTTGTTTATAGTTTAGAAGAAGCAGTTAAAATTCTAAAGAAAACTTCTTTACCTAAATTTGATGAAACCGTAGATGTGTCAGTTAATTTAGGGGTAGATCCGAGGCATGCAGACCAATTGGTTAGGGGGACTGTCTCAATGCCAAATGGCACAGGAAAAGATGTTTCTATTTTGGTTTTAGCTAAAGGTGATGCTGTTGATGCCGCTTTAGAAGCTGGAGCAGACCATGCTGGTTCAGATGAGTATTTGGAAAAGATAAAGTCTGGTTGGACTGCGGTGGATTCAATAGTAGCTACTCCGGAAATGATGCCTGAGCTAGGAAAATTAGGTAGAGTTTTAGGACCAAGAGGGTTGATGCCCAATCCAAAAACTGGTACAGTTACTAATGATGTTTCCAAAGCTGTTTCAGAGATTAAATCTGGAAAAATAGAGTATAAGGTTGAAAAGAATGGAATAATTCATGCGGGAATTGCTAAGATGTCTTTTGAAGCAAGTCAGATAGAAGAAAATATTACTGCATTTATAGGTGCTATCAAAAAAGCTAAGCCAGCCTCTGTAAAGGGAACTTATATGAACAAAGTTACTCTTTCATCAACGATGGGGCCGGGAATAAAAATTGATTGTGATAAAATATAAATTATATAAGAGTAGAAAATGCCAAATCAAATTAAAATAGATATAGTTGAAAAATCAACATTGAGATTAAAAGAAGCATCTGGAATTTACTTTGCTAAGTATACTGGAATGGATGTTGTTCAGGCAACTGAATTTAGGAAAGCTTGTAGAGAGACAAGTGTTGAGTATTCAGTTGTAAAGAATACTTTAATGAAAATAGCAGCAAAGAATGCGGGTTTTGAGGATACTTTTGATCAAATTCTTGAAGGACAAATTGGAGTAGCAACATCTGTAGAGGATCCCATTGCACCTGCTAGAATAATAAAAGATTTCAATAAGGAGAATAATGATACCTTAGAGGTTGTAGGAGTTTTTGTGGATGGAATTTTATATAGTCCAGAGAAATATAAGGAGCTAGCAAACTTACCTACAAGAGAGGAACTTATAACCAAGTTTGTATCAATGCTTAGTCAACCAATGTCAGGATTGGCTGGTGTTTTAAATGCAACAATGAATAAGTTGGCAGGAACATTACAAGGTTTAAAAGAACAAAAACAATAGTTTGATTATAGGGAGTTAATAAATATGGCAAAGCTAAAAAAAGAAGATGTATTAGAGTATCTAGAGTCAGCAAGCATGCTTGAAGTCTCTGAATTAATTACAGACATAGAAGAAAAATTTAATGTTTCAGCAGCAGCTCCAGTTGCAGTTGCAGCAGCCCCTGCCGCTGGTGGAGAAGCTGCTTCTTCTGATGAGAAATCTGAGTTTGATATTGAGCTTACACAGGTTGGAGATAAAAAAATTAATGTTATAAAAGTAATCAGAGAAATAACTTCCTTAGGCTTAAAAGAAGCCAAGGATCTTGCTGATGGAGCACCATCGGTTATTAAGGAAGCCGTGCCTACAGATGAAGCTAATGAATTTAAAACAAAATTAGAAGAAGCTGGCGCAGCTGTTACACTTAAGTAGATATTAAGCATTATAAATCTTATCATTTTATATTTAATAATTCCAATATAGGGGGATATTGTATTGGCGAACAAATCCTACAATTTAGATAATCGTATTTCTTTTGGGAGTGTAGACTCCGCTATTGATCCACCTGATCTTCTTGATATTCAAGTTAGCTCTATGAAGGAGTTTTTACAAGAAGATACACTTCCAGAGAAGAGAGAGAATAAAGGTTTAGAGCAAGTTTTTAATAATATTTTTCCAATTGAGGATAATCATAAGAATTATATTCTAGAATATAAATATTATTACTTAGGGCTTCCAAAATATACAGTTAAAGAATGCCTAGAGCGCAGAATCACTTATTCTATACCACTTAAAATAAAATTTGTTCTTCATATTACTGATGAGAATGATAAAACAAAATATGTTCAAAATATTGAGCAAGATGTGTTTTTTGGGAATATCCCATATATGACTGAGAGTGGAACTTTTATTATCAATGGAGCAGAAAGAGTTATAGTTAGTCAACTTCAGAGGTCTCCAGGTGTCTTTTTTGATCAAAATCAACATCCCAATGGAACCAAGATCTTTCAAGCTAGAGTTATACCTTTTAGAGGTTCTTGGGTTGACTTTACAACTGATATATATGACTGCATATATGCCATTATTGATAGAAGAAGAAAATTTCCTGCAAGTTTACTTTTAAGAGCTATTGGATTTTCTTCAAATGATGATATTCTAAATTCTTTTGATTTGTTGAAAACATTTGATTTAAAGAAAGAAAGAAAAAATATTATAGGTAAGAAGGTTGTATCAGATATTGTTGATATTAATACTGGTGAGATTATAATAGATAGAGACTCACCACTTACAGACAAGGATATCGATAATTGTTTAGAAGGTGGAATAAAATCGATTCTATTACTTAAAAAAGAAGATTCACTAAAGTCTCAAATCCTCAAAAACACTTTCGACAAGGATCCCACAAACTCAACAGAGGAAGCATTGTTATTACTATATTCTCATTTAAGAACTGGTGAGGCTCCTAATGTAGAGGTCGCAAGGAAATTTATTGAAAAAATGTTTTTCTCTACTAAGAAGTATGATTTAGGAGCTGTTGGTAGGTATAGAATAAATAAGAAATTTGGATTGGATGCATCTATTGATGATCCAGTATTAACAAAGGAAGATTTTATAGAGGTGTTTAGGTATTTGATTAATATGAGGAATGGAGAAAAAACATCTGACGATATTGATCATTTAGGAAATAGAAGGATAAGAACAGTTGGAGAGCAGTTAGCGAATCAATTTAATATTGCTTTAAGTAGAATGCAGAGGAATATTAGAGATCGAATGAATCAAAGGGAGGCAGAGAGTTTAACTCCTCAAGATCTGGTTAATTCTAGAATTGTCACAACGGTTTTAAATACATTCTTTGGTACAAGTCAATTATCTCAATTTATGGATCAAACTAATCCTCTATCTGAAATTACTCATAAAAGACGTATATCATCTCTTGGTCCTGGAGGTTTATCTAGAGAAAGAGCTGGATTTGAGGTTAGAGATGTTCATCATACACACTATGGTAGATTATGCCCTATTGAAACCCCAGAAGGACCAAATATTGGATTAATTAATTCATTAGCAACCTATGCTAAAGTCAATAAATTGGGTTTTATTGAAGCCCCTTATAAAATTATAGATGATCCAAATTCAAAATCTTATAATATCACTGATAAGGTAGCATATCTATCTCCAGATGAAGAAGATAGAGCTTTTATTGCTGAAGCTACAGAGCCGATTAAAGGTAATAAGTTTAAAAATGAATTAATTAGAGCAAGACACGGTGAGGATTTTCCCGTATTGGATCCTCTTTCCATTGATCATATGGATGTATCCTCTAATCAGATAGTGAGTGTATCGGCTTCATTGATTCCATTTCTTGAGAATGATGATGCTAATAGAGCTTTAATGGGTTCCAATATGATGAGGCAATCAGTCCCCTTAATTAGACCTGAAACACCTATAGTTGGAACAGGTATGGAAAGGACTGTTGCTAAGGATTCAAAATCAGCATTATATTCAAAACATACAGGAATTGTAGAGTATGTTGATTCTAAAATTATAGTTATTAAAGTTAATGTAAGAGATTCTGAACTTCAAATTAGCTCTGATCATAATATTGTTCATTATAGAATGAAAAAGTTTCTAAGAACTAATCAGAATACTTGTGTAAATCAAATCCCTAGAGTTAAAGTAGGTCAAAAAATTAAGGCTGGAGATTTATTGGCAGATGGTCATTCTACTTCATATGGAGAATTAGCATTAGGTAGAAACTTAAAAGTTGCTTACATGCCTTGGAGAGGTTATAATTTTGAAGATGCAATAATTATCAATGAGCGATTAATGAAAGAAGATATTTTAACTTCAATACATATAAAAGAGTTTGAAGTTGAGATAAGAGATACCAAAAGAGGAGAAGAGGAACTTACTAATGAGATCCCTAATGTCAGTGAAGAGGCTACAAGCAATCTAGATGATGTTGGTATAGTTAGAGTTGGAGCTGAAGTTAAGCCAGGCGATATCCTCGTTGGAAAAGTTACTCCAAAGGGAGAAACAGAACCTAGTCCTGAAGAAAAGTTGCTTAGGGCTATTTTTGGAGATAAAGCTGGAGATGTAAAAGATGCATCTAAAAGATGTGATGCAGGAGTTTATGGGGTAGTAGTAGAGACTCAACTTTTTGAAAGAAAAAGTAGTAGTTTAAGGATAGATGAGAAGAAACAAATTCGAGAACTACAAAAAACTGCAAGAAATAATAGATTAGAGCTCATGAAGAAGCGTGATGAAAAGCTTAAAGAATGTTTGCTTGATCAATTATCAGGTGGGATGAGAGATTTTATCACTAACAAAACAATTCTAAAGGCAAAGACCTTGTTGACTAATGCTAGAGTCTCAAAATTAAACCTTGAAAACATATCATTAAAATCACCCTGCGTAGAAGATCCTAAAATATGGAATAAAAATCTTAAAATCTGGCAGAATTATAGAAAGAGTTTAAAAATTTTAGAAGAAACTTTAGAGAAAGATGTTTTTAAATTGCGAGTGGGAGACGAATTACAGCAAGGTGTAATGAAGCTTGCAAAAGTTTATATAGCTCAGAAAAGAAAAATTTCCGTTGGAGATAAAATGGCTGGTAGGCATGGTAATAAAGGAATTGTTTCCATACTAGTTCCAGAGGAAGATATGCCATTTACAGATGATGGACGCCCTGTAGATATTATATTAAATCCATTAGGGGTTCCGTCTAGAATGAATTTGGGACAGTTATATGAGGCTATGTTGGGCTGGGCTGGTTTTGAGCTCAATGAAAAGTACGCTACTCCAGTATTTGATGGGGCCTCATCTTCTGATGTTATATCCAAGATGAAACAGGCAAAAGTTCCCATCTCTGGGAAGGTGTATTTATATGATGGTAGAACAGGTGAGAAAATCACATCTCCTGTTGCTGTAGGAACAACGTATATGATGAAGTTGTCACATATGGTTAATGATAAGATGCACGCTAGGTCAACAGGACCATATTCACTAATTACTCAACAGCCTTTAGGAGGGAAAGCTCAGTTAGGAGGGCAAAGATTTGGTGAAATGGAAGTGTGGGCTCTTGAAGCTTATGGAGCTGCATATACATTACAAGAAGTCTTGACAACTAAATCGGATGATATAAATGGAAGAACTAAGCTTTATAATTCTTTGGTTCGAGGTGGGAATGCCCCTATTCCTAATATTCCTGAATCATTCAATGTTTTAGTTAAAGAATTAGAAGGACTAGGTCTAAAAGTAAAACTGCATTAATTACTTATTATTTGGGAGAATATTTTGAACAAAAAACATACAAAAATCAGCAAAACTTCTGATTGTACATCTATAACTCTAGGCCTTTTATCTCCAGAGGAAATATTGGAAAGATCATATGGAGAAGTTTTAAAACCAGAAACAATTAATTACAGATCATTTAAGCCAGAAAAAGAGGGCCTTTTTTGTGAAAAGATTTTTGGGCCGACAAAAGATTGGGAATGTCATTGTGGGAAATATAAAGGCATTAGATATAGGGGTATAGTTTGTGATAGGTGTGGAGTAGAGGTTACTAGAAAAAATGTAAGAAGAGAAAGATTAGGGCATATAACTTTAGCTGTCCCAGCAGTACATATTTGGTTTTTGAAATCTATTCCTAGTAAACTAAGTTATTTATTAGGATATACAACTAAGCAGTTAGAGTCTCTAACCTATTATGAGAAATATGTTGTGACATCTCCTGGAAATTCCGGATTAGATATTGGAGAATTAATAGATGAGGATACGTATATTGATCTTGAAGATGAATTTGGAATTGATTCAGTCGATGAAGAACAAAAAGATAATGATGAATATTTTCAAGCATATATGGGAGGAAGAGGTGTACTAGAATTATTGAAGACTTTGGATATTGAAAAAACAATTGATGAACTGTCTGCGATTGTTAAGGATAAAAAGACTTCTACTAATAAGAGAGAAGATGCCTTAAAAAGACTTAGGATACTAAAGCATTTTGATCATAGAATTGAAAGAGAGCTATTAAATAAACCAGAGTGGATGGTTATAAAAGTACTTCCAGTTATTCCTCCAGAGTTGAGACCTTTAGTTCCATTAGATGGAGGTAGATTCGCAGCTTCGGATTTAAATGATCTTTATAGAAGAGTTGTAATAAGAAACAATAGGCTAAAACAATTGATGGAAATAAAAGCGCCTGATGTAATTTTAAGAAATGAAAAGAGAATGTTGCAAGAGGCTGTTGATGCATTATTAGATAATAGTAGAGTTCAGTCAGCCGTAAGAAGTGGAACAAGAAGACCTTTAAAATCATTAAGCGACTCACTTAAAGGTAAAACTGGTCGTTTTAGACAAAACTTATTAGGTAAAAGGGTAGATTATTCAGGAAGATCTGTTATAGTTGTTGG
>CAZKFO010000072.1:0-8040 GCA_964552145.1 uncultured bacterium
ATAAAATAATTAGGTAAAGCATGAATTACAGATGGTGCTCCACTCCACATATATGACCATGAAACGCTAGGGCCATACTCCATTTCAATAGCTACTCCTGCATGCAATAAAAGTAATTGAGATTCCTCAGATGCAGAATTATTGGGCATATTTTCATAATCATACATAGTATTTCCGAAATTTGCAGATATAAGTCCATATGAATCGTGATAGTAGGAGTTACTACCATTTCCTACTAAAGGATATTTCCAATAGTGTAATATTTGAGCCATTGCTACAGCCCCACAGCCAACCCATGTATTACCACATGGCCCTGATGGGTCCTCTGGACACATACTATTCCATGAGCAACCTTGGTCAAATCTCGCACTAATTAGAGGTTCAACACTTCTTCTATTATTAGATTTATTTAATTCAGAATTTTCATTTAGAAAATAACTCCATTCACTATGAATAACTTCATCAACAGCATCAGATATGTTTTCCAGAATTTTCTTTTTATATAAGTTTATTATATATGAGATATTAGTGGCCTCATAATCATACTTAAAATTATTATCAATACTATATGCAAGTATAGGCTGTACTTGGTTATCAGCTGATATTAACACAAAGCCATAAGGATAGACTTTATAGATATAGATTAAATCAATATCATTAGAAGATGAAATTTTTTGGTCAAAAATTACTGAAACATCTTGTCTGCTATCCTTAACTATAGAACGGATAAAATTGTCTGAAACTTTATTTGCAACATCTAAATCAACAGGAACTGAAAACAAGAACGTGACAACTACTAGAAACGTATATGTGGATAGGTTAATTATACTTCTCAATAAAACTCTTAGACTTTCTAACAAGATCTGTCTGGGCTGGATAGTTGGTTACTACCTTCCTAAATGCATCTACAGCACTATTTGTATCTTTAATCCTTAAATAAGAAAGTCCAAGTTTATACTGAGCATAAACACCTTTATTATTATTCTTATATGCAAATACATTATTAAACGAGTTGATCGCCTGGTTATAATTCTTTAATGAATAGTGAATTTCACCAAGCCAATATTGACAGTTATCCGTAAGGTCATTTATATTTTCGAGTGCAAGCAATTCATTAAACATAACTAGACTCTGACTATAATTTCCATCAAGATATTTTAGGTACGCCTCATCATATCTCTTTTTATATTCTGATTTAGAAATTCTAAGTGGAGGAGCGGCATCCTCTCCTTTAGAGCTATCAAATCTAGTTCCTCCGGATGTATTCCCTACAACATTTAGAACTAAATCTTTATTTAATTTCTTAAGTTCATTAAAACCATCATCAAGTTCAGACATCTTACCTTCAAGCTTAGTCATTCTTGTGCTAATCATATCATCCAACTTAAGCATTCTTAGGACTACATCTTCATTTATAGATCTAAGCTCCTGAATTTCTGCATCTTTAGTTACAGAGTCAATCTCAAGCTTAGTGACCCTATCATCAAATTCATTTTCAATCATTGATAGTGTGAATTCTAATGATTGTATTTTAGTCTCGAGTCTTAAGTTCATTAATTCTATCTTTTTTTGAATGTTTTTTATATCAAATTTGACATCAAAAAATAGTGAGTCTGATCCAGAAACTGTATTTTCTATCTCAAAGAATTTATTCTGTACGATTTGAAGCAGATCAAGCATATCCTTTGTATCATCATTAACATTCTTGTCAGTTTCTTCTGTTATTTGATTGTTTAGAGTATTTATTTGCTCATCAGAAAATCCTAATTGATTTAGAATTAAATCAATCTTTTGGTTCTGAATTTCTATAGTACTTAGCAATTGATCTTCAAACTCATCTGTCAACTGTGGTGTTAATTCAGGTGATGTAGAAGGAGTAGAAACTACTACTTGACTAGTCTCCAAAGGTGCATTCGAGGTATTGATAACAGCTTCAGGAACAGCGATTTCTTCAGTAGGTTTATCCCTAAGAAAAGGTCTTCCACCAATCAATGTAGTTATTTTTTCATTGACAGATTCAGTTGATTCTTCTTCTACCGTCCCAGAACTTGGCGAAGCTGTTGATTGTGAATCTGGTTCATTTGACCCTATCTGAGTATCGGTATTAGATTGAGTGTCTTCAATCATTTGATTTTCATCAGAAGAGACTATTTCCTGAGTTCTCTCTCCTGAAGAAGATTTAACTACTTCATCAACTTCAATAGGAGTAAAAGGAATTCTTACTACATCTTCATCTGAGGGGATATCTTCTTGCTCATCTGCTTTTTTTCTAAATCTTTTAAAGATGCCACCACCGCCACCTTCAAATTTAGCTTTTTTCTTCTTCCTGTTAAATAATCCTTTGCTATCTTCTTGCTCTTGACTTTCTTCTAAAATAGTTTCAGACTCTTCATCGCTAACTTTATCTTTTTTCTTAAATACCTTAAATAGAGACCACTTTCTTTTCCCTTCATTCTCAGAAGGTTCATCAGATGAGTCTTCCTGCGCAATTGCTAAAGAAAGAATTATTATTAATATATAGAATCTATTTAGTCTCATTACCGTTAGGAATTACATCCACTAATATTACCAAAGGAGGCTGATATATCAAAGATAAAATAAATTGAAAATCAGCTTTTGATTTTTCCATTTTCATATTCCGCAATATAACATTGACAGTACTCACTATATGTTCCTTTAATCTTCACCTCTTCCCATGGTTTTGCAATATTATCTCTTAAGATAAGATCATTCGTCGGATAGTATTTTAGTAAACCATGAAACTTATTATCTATTGCACTACCTGAGAGAATAATTTCCTGACTGATATTACTATATAAAAAGTTACCATTAAGGAGTCCTTGAGTATAATATCCTACAAAATAGATTACTCCATTGTCATGATATATATACTTGGCACCTTCTAAAAGATTATTTTTAAAGTTCTCTTTAGATAGAATATTTCCATCATTATAGTAAGTTAACCTATGACCATTAAGTGTATTGTTGATATAATACTCCTCTTTGATTAACGTTCCATTCGTACGATACTCATAACTTACTCCATTAAGAGATCCATTTACATATGCATGCTTAGATGATATTCTTCCTAAACTGTCAAAAACTTTAAGAGTATCTCCTAAAAATCTTCCCATTTCATAGTAGCCCTTAAACTGTATAGAACCCATTTGATTATACTCTACTAATAAATCATTTAGCTGCTCATCTTTATAGTTTTCGATTCTTCTCAGCACCCCGCTCTCATAATAATATTCAGCACGCACCAATCTAGGTGATTCTGTATTTGAATATATTTGTATGATTTTGGGCTGTAAATTAGAGTATGTTTCAGATACAACTGAGAAAGTCAATTCTTCTGCAAAGAATAGATTGATAAGTAATATAATTAGGAAATTATACATGTAAATAAATATACAACTCTGATGCTTACTTATTCCAGATTTTATGGATAGGTAAATGCAACTCCAATGCGTAATGTTTATCAAGGTTTTGAATCATATCATGCTTTGATTTAAATACTTCCATGTCTTCTTGATATTGAACATTCTCTCTATATCTTACAGTTAATACTCTTGATATAGGTAGAGTTACATAGAATGTAGATTCATTGTAATATTTAAATGAATGAACATTTTTCTCTATGCCTAGACTCAGAACAAAAGGTTCACCATTTGGGTTTTCACTATCTTTAAAGAAATCGTTGATAGCTGCATTGGGAAATGTTAAAAATAGAACAAATACTAGAATTAATTGTTTCATGATACCTCCATATCGTTATCTGATTTTGAATATTTTAAAAGTATCTATAAGGAATTCAGGTTAACTAATTATTAGCTAAGCTCTCAATAATGAAATTTATTTGAGTTTCATCAAAACCCGCTGTTAAATTTATTTTAGAAACTATTTCTTTATTCTGATCCATTATAAAAAGATCTCTATTCTCAGCACCCCAATTGCTCCAAACATCGCAATCAGAAGTTGCTTTAACCCATGGCAAATCATTCCCGGATGTTATTTCATTTACAGAGATAGAATTATTTTCTCCTACTCCCATAGCATATACATCTATACTGGGATTATCCTTATAAGAGAGATAAAGGTCATTTAAAGAATCAAACCGATTCACGCAGACACCTCATGTCTCACTTGTTGAAAAATAAAACAATCTGATTTCATTTTCCCAGCTATCTGGACCTACTTGAGAGCCATAAGTAGATGATGTTGAGTTTAAGTCTTCAAGCATAAATGAGATTGAATTTTCACAAGGCTGGGTAGGACTTTCGCACCCAGCAAGTAAAAGTAATATGAATATAAGGCTAGTCATTAAGATGCTGTATTACAGCTTATATCTAAGCTGTAGAATATTATAATTATATTACAACTTATATAGAAGAGCTAGCTGAACGCCTGTATTTCTTAAATTATCATCTGAATCTTGATCTTCAATAATATTAGCAAAACCATGATAATAAGAGCATCTCATTCCCATCTTATCATTTATCATGTAGTCTCCACCAACTAGCACCCCATAATCAAAAGACATGTCATCAGATTCTATATCGTCATCAAAATCCATTGAAACACCATCAAACTCCATTTCCATTTCGAACTTTCCACCTAGCCCTAGTCCACCTTGAATTCCACCAAACACAGATAAATTATTTTGTATACTATATGTATAAAGAGTATAAATATTTAAATAGTTAAGAGTAGTTGCACCCATTGCCAATATTCCGTCTATTGATTCCTTCATAGTATATCCACGCTGAGTATAACCTATACCCACTCTTAAATTACCTGATATATTCTCTGCGCTAACAGTTACTCCAACTTTAATATTAGGATCAACTTCTTGTTCGCTATTAGGTGAAACATTTGCCAAGTTTACACCACCAACAAATATATTACCTGCGTATGATAATGATAGGAATAAGGATAGCATTATAATAAGATTCATATTCACTCCAATTAATTGTTTAATATAATTTAATTACTAAAATAAGTCATTCATATTAGAAATTAGGGTATCAGGAAATTATTTATTTCTGCTTCTTTTTCCAGAATAGATAAACACCTAAAAAAGATAGCGCATACAAAGAAGCAAATAGATAATATGGATTTACAATATCCCCAAACAGATAAGTGATAAGTAATATTAATGTAGTTCTCATATTGGTTTTATCTTATTACTTAAAATCAAAAGTAAATCCTATTTTAATCGCATCCTTTATAAATAAAGCCTCGGCATCCTTTATTGAAGGGGCTATCATTTTATTATCTTTTGAAATTGAAAATGAAGATAGATCTGGACCAGGCATAGTAAATTGTTTCTCTTTTAAGAACTTAGTAACCTTAATCTTTCCTAAAAGTTTTCCAAAATCTATTTTCACCTCTTTAATATCTAAAACTATAGAATTTGATTTCTTATCATATTTTATAGTTAAATCTGATATCACTTTCTTGGTGATGGCTATTTTATTTTTCTTCCCTGAAACCCTTACATCAAATTTCAATTTTCCTTTTCCATTAATAAAATTAAAGGAAAAATTTGAAATCTTTATCCTATAACGAATTATACCAGTTTTGCCTTCACTTTCAATACTACCAAAATTCAATAGAAGTTTATTGACTAAGTTTTCATGAAGTAAAAATGTTAAATCCTTCTGATTATTAACATCATCTGAAGAGCTACATATAGAAAATAAAAATAAAAAAATAAATGCAAAAATTGTTTTATTATAAATCATAATTATATCCTTTTATTTATCAGTAGGAGGTTAGTCATTTAAAATTGTATTGACAAGTTGAACAATATCAAGAATATTTAGATATGAATCTTCATTTAAATCTCCACTACTTATATATTCATCTGATAATACTAAGTTAATTAGCATTATGACGTCAAGGATATTAACTTCACTATCTTCATTAATATCTCCAATGGAAAAATCATTATTTCCGCAAACGACATCATAAAAAAAACTAGTTGTAAAATCTGTTTCAAAATTCATATTACTTGTAAAAGGAACATGATCCTGACCTACATATGTATGAAGAGCAGAATAATTTCCCAGTTCATTCATTGTTTCATTAATAGAATAGCTACCGTAGACCTGGACATCAAGCCCAAAAAGAGTTACAGATTCATCTGAGTAGGGGACAGTGCCATCCTGATCCCCATGCATGCTCACAATTGGTTTATCAGGCTGACCAATCCAATCTAGGCTTCCTATTGCACCACAAAGGTTAACAACTCCATGAGCATCTGATGCGTAACCAGGATTTCCGCTCTCTCCCTCAAATCCACCAAGCTCTTCAAGATGTTCTGACGTCACCAGCATTAAAGCCTCTTCTTCAGTATCCATATATACAGAGTTTAGTGATGCAATAGCTCCAGCTGAAATCCCACCAACATATATTCTATTTGAGTCTATTTTATAGTCATCATACAAAGCATCATTCATTCTAAAATATCGTATGGAAGCCCTCAAATCTTGAATAGCTTTAATAACGGCTTCGTAAGCTTTCTCTTCACTTGGATTTAAAATTAAATTTGTTGTTAATCTGTAGTCTATTGCAGCAGCAACATATCCCTTCTTAGCAAAATTTGTACAAAGATCAACAATATCTCCAGATTCTTTAGATCCACCTATAAAAGCACCTCCAAACATAAAAATTATTAGTGGTCTATCCTCAAAGTTGTCCTCATCTGGTTGATAGATATCCATATATAGAGTCTGAGTATAATCTGAGTCAATAAATGATTGATTAGTGTTTTCACCATATTCCACTTCATTTATCATTATTACATTAAAAATATCATCTATGTAACGATTATCAACGCAATCACTTTGAGAAAATATATTAGATAGAAGAATTATAGAAAGTAAATATCTCATTATAGAATTTACAACCCTTGGCATTCTTTTTCAAATTTTATAAGGAATGTGATCCGTTATTTATGAGTAGGAGGTTAGTCATTGCAATTTTGATTTCCCATAAAGTTTTCAATGCAAGAAGGATAGGGTTCAGTACAAAATAAATTATTTTCAACATTAAAACGTTTCCATGTATATCCTAAATAATAAATTGAATCAATTACCTCATATTCATAGTCAATATTTAATGAGCAAATTCCATCGGGGAAAACTCCATCAAATAAATTATTTTGCAAATTAATTCCTGTTAAGTTAGTTAGTTTAGAAATATCTTCACTAATATTTCCGCTAAATTGATTATCATAAAGATAAATTCTTTCTAAATTATTTAAATTGTATAATTCAGTTGGAATTGAACCAGAGAAAGAATTTCTGCCCAAGTCAATATTTTTTAAACTAGTTAAATTTGATATTTCAGAACCTATTTGACCGATTAATGAATTATCTTCAATCCACATAGTTTCTACGGAACTTAGATTCCATATAGATTGAGGGAGCTCTCCACTAAAATTATTGTTACATAGCCATAGTATTTTAAGATTATTCATATTATTGAAGATATCTGGAATTTCTCCGGTAAATAAATTATTATAAAGATATAAACTTTCTAATTCAGTTAAATAAGATAAGCTTTGTGGAATCTCTCCTTCAAGTTGTCCACTCGTATTATCTGGGTCAGGATGGTAACCCAAGTCTAAATAAGTCAATTTGTTCCAGTTTCCGATATTATCAGGAATTTGTCCTGAGAGGTTACAATTATTCTCAGGTAATACAGCTCCAGTAAAAACACTAAATCTTATTAATCTTCCTGAACTATTCCATTGCTGATAACATAGATCATCCCAAGATACTTGTCCATCATTATTAGTATCATCTAATTCAAAGTTTAAGCTTTCAGCACTATTTTCTATGAATGAATTAAGAACTTCTATATCATTATTATAATAGCATTTACCATTAAATTTCGTATAAGAATCTAGGCAAATAGAAGTATTATCTTCTGATATTGGATTTGACTCACACCCTAAACCTAATAATAATAGAATTAACAATCTCTTCATCTAACTCTCCACACATTCATACTCAAAGCATACATCTGAAT
>CAZKFO010000073.1:0-7931 GCA_964552145.1 uncultured bacterium
ACTGTCCAGCCCCAACCTACTAAAATTCTAGTTTCATTATCTGCAGCATTTACATCAAAGCCAGTAAATCTCTGCTCATCAATATTAAATAGCATGCCTATACTATTTGAGGGAGTCATCTTTTCTAAAAAGTTATCATACCTAATTTCAATCGTGGGGCTTACATTTCTAGAAGATGTTTCACTACCAAAAATGACTATTCCTGATAGTAAAAAAGAGGTTAATATAATTTTTTTAATCATATATATATATAAAAATTATCTTCCCTCATAAAATCAATCTACAAGGGAAGATAAAATCTAATGATTAAAATCCAAAGCCTACTACGACAGATAGATTAGTACTATTGTCTGTGCCCTGCATAACATAATCATAATTAGTGCTAATAGATGTATTTAAGCCAGCACCACCAGTCCACCATGTAAATCCAAGACCAATAGATGTCTTAGCTGCTTCAAATTCCAATTCAACAGTACCATCATCTTCTGGAACCTCAGCTACCCAACCTAATCTTAGGCTAGTTCCACCTGGAGCAGCAAAATACATTAGCATGCCAAGATTTGAATCCCAACCAACACTTGTCTGACCGTTAAGATCATATGTTACACCATACGAAGTAGCAATACTTACAGCATCATCCATATCTGTATAATTGTTAGCCATGTGAAATCCAACTCCTGCAAACATAAACGAAGCAGCAAAAGCTACTACTGCAATATTTTTAATCGTTTTCATTTTTTTCTCCTTTAATAACAACACTATTCATTTCCATTGGAACCTAAATTCCAATGGAAATGAATAAAGTTGCAATATTAGAATCCAAAGCCTACAGAAACTGAAAGCTTACCTGATGGATCAGCAGAACCATCATTTAGTGATACTTGATCATATGCTGTGCTGATAGAAGTCTTAAGACCTTCACCACCACTCCACCATGTAAATCCAAGACCTACAGCTGAAGTTGTAGCTGTCCAACCCATTCTAAGAGTCACACCAGCTGGTACTGTAAAGTACATTAGCATACCAAGATTTGAATCATATCCAACACCTGTTGATCCGTTAAGATCAAAAGTTGCACCGTATGATGTAGTTACAGATGTATTAGAATCCATATCAGCATAATTATTAGCCATATGGAAACCAATTCCACCGAACATAAACGAAGCAGCAAAAGCTACTATTGCAATATTCTTAACCATTTTCATTTGTTTTCTCCTTGTTATTTGTGTTACAACACAATTAGTGATTTCTCACTAAACTTAATTTAAGGCCAAATAAATTGACCCCCTAATTTAAAAAACAAAACAATTTAGCAATACATTTATTTTGCATGGTTTGTCTGAAACCGAGTGATTTTACAACTTTTAAAACTAACAACCAAAGCATTTAATGTATTACTTTAAGTGTTTTTGCTTTTCTCCGTCTAAAAAAAATTTATATTTTTTTATAAATTTTTAATAGAAACTCCACTATTTTTTTTATTTTATTAGTATATGGTGGAGATATAACAGATAAAAAATTTAACTTGGATTGATAGATTACAGATCTCTGATTTGAAAATTCTTTAAAACCAGAATACCCATGATATCTACCTGTGCCGCTTCTCATTACTCCTCCAAAAGGCAAATTATGATTTAAAAACTGTACAGCAATATCATTTACGCATACAGCTCCTGAGCTTGTTTGATTTTTTATATCATCAGTAAAAGTTTTACTATTTGAAAATATATAAAGACCTAAGGGGTTTCCTGTATTGCAAATATATTTTTTCAAATCTACTTGTCCTCTATATCTAAATACAGGAAGGATGGGACCAAATATTTCACTGCATGATAAATCTTCATTTAATCTATTTCCATCTAAAACTGTAGGGGATATAAATCTTGATTCTTTATCTACCTCTCCTCCAAACACAATATTATCTAAATTGCTGCCTATTATAGAAGCTAATCGATCAAAATGGATATCGTTAACTATTCTTGCAAGGCTATCTGAAGATAATTTCTCTGATATATCTGATCCATATGCTAAATCAATCTGGTCCTTAAATTTATTAATAAAAATATCATAGTCATCTTCATGTACAACAAGATAATCTGGTGCGATACAGCTCTGTCCTAAATTAACAAACTTAGCTGCCATTAGTCTATTAACTACTTTATCTAAATTATACCCTTTATCTACAAAAACAGGTGATTTCCCTCCCAATTCAAGCGTAAAGGTAGATAGATGTTTAGATGAAGCTTGGACTACTTTCTCTCCTACCTTATCACTGCCTGTAAAGAATATATGATTAAATGGTTTATCCAGAAGCAATTTAGCCTCATCCTTTCCTCCTTCGATAACAGCTACTTCGTTTTCATTGAAAAGCTCATCTATCATCCGAAATACAAGACTAGAGGTGCTAGAGGTAATTTCTGATGGCTTAATAATCGTACAATTCCCAGAGGCTATAGAATAGATTAGTGGAACTATACACAGTTGAAATGGATAATTCCAGGGTGCAATAACAAGACATGCCCCCTTTGAATAATATTCAATATATGACTTTGAAAATAATACTGATAGTGAGCTAGGAACTCTTTTTCTCCCCATCCATTTCTTTAAATTTTTAATTACATTCTTTGCAAGATCAATCGTCACCCATATCTCAGTGATATTGGTTTCTAGTTCAGGCTTTGAAAGATCATTCATTAGAGATTCTTTTATTAAATCTTTATTTGAGTATATCCAATCTATAATTAGCTCAATTTTTTGTATTCTTTCTTTAGCGCTTGTATTGCGGAGACTGCTAACATTATTAGATTGTAAATCAAATACCTTATCTATTTTTTCACTGATCATAAAACACCTTTATTGTTTGGGAATTTACTCATTGCATACTCAGCTAAAGCTGTAATTGTCAAGCTAGGGTTCACCCCTAAATTTGCAGGAATAGAAGATCCATCTATTACATATAACCCCTTATGGCCATAGGCCTCCAAATTCTGATTGATAACCCCTTGCTTTTTAGATGTTGCCATTCTTGCCCCACCTAGTATGTGTGCAGTGGTTGGAATATTTAGAATCGCGCTTGTATATGTGGTAGAGCAAGTTCCTCCAAGCTTGGATGCAATACTGGTAGCCAATTCTTCTCCCACCTTAATTCTTCCTGGAATTGGCATATTGCTTTCATTTTTCGTATTAATTGAAGATGCTCCCAGTCTCCACCATTTCTTTTCATATACAAATCTCAAATAATTATTAAGTGGTTGCATGACTAGTAAGAAAACTCCTCTCTCAGACCACCTCCTTGGGAAAAAATACATAAAATTTCTAATCGGATGCCTAATAAAGTTAAATGCCCATGAAAGTAATCCCGCTTTTTTATCAATATCAGTCATCTCTGTGGTTAGCAAGCCCATCATATTTTGTTTTGCTCCATATCTAAAGGTCTCTATATGGGTATTGTGATCAGGGTGAAATCCAGCTGAAATTGCGATTCCTTTAGTTAAACTGCTATCTGCTTTTGGGGTCTTTACCCCTAAGATAGCTTCTGAATTTGATCTTATAAAATTTCCAAGTTCAGATGATAAATTATTAAGCGATCCTTTTCTTTTACATTCCATTAGCAACTTAACGCTTCCCATGACTCCACCAGATAAAACAACCTTTTTACAATTAAATGATGTTTTAGGATGCAAAAACCCAGTTGATTTTTTTGCCTTAATAGTATATCCATCTTTTGAAGGCTTAATATCATAAACATCCATTTCTGGGATAACTTCAGCACCTCTTTTCTCAGCTAAATATAAATAATTCTTGTCTAAGGTGTTTTTTGCATCATGCCTGCAGCCAACCATGCACTCTCCACAATGAATACACCCTTTCCTCTTAGGGCCATCACCTTTAAAGTACGGGTCATCATTCCAGCCTTTTTTATCAGAGAAATATATTCCTACATCAACATTGTAAAAAGTATCTCCTTTACCTATATCCTCAGCGCATTCTTTTAATATATAATCACTTTTTCCTAATGTGTTAGCGCGAGTTGTTCCAAGCATTTTACGTGCTAAATCATAATATGGAATAAGACGACTTCTCCAACCTTCATCACCCCAATCCTGTTTATTAAATGCTTCTTTTGGTGGTATAAGATGTGTGTTTGCATACACAAGGCTACCACCCCCAACTCCTGCTCCATGTATAACAAATAAATCTCGAAATAAACTAATGCACTGAATCCCATATAAAAATAATTTTGGAAACCAAATATACTTTCTAATATTCCAGCTTGTTTTTGGAAAATCTTTTGACTCGTACCTCTTCCCTCTTTCTAACACCGCAACTTTATATCCTTTTTCAGATAAGCGAAGAGCAGACACGCTTCCACCAAAGCCTGAACCTATAATAATAATATCATAATCTTTATTGATACTTTCTTTCAATTATTCCTCTGATTTTTTTTATGTAGCTATACCCAATCTTGTGACCACCTGCATAGGGTTCAAAAAGAACATTATCACTCTCTTTTGATAGAAGTTTATACGCTAGCTCTGACTCCTCTATTGATATCACATCATCATCTCTACCGTGCCCTATGACAATAGGTGTATGTATTTGGTTTTCATGAATATATTTTATCTCTTTATTTTTTTTACTCATAAAGCCACCAATAGGGAAAATTCCTCCCAGTGGTTTATTAAATATCCTAATCATCTCAAAGCAAATTAATGCCCCTTGAGAAAATCCAAGTAAAAACACATCTTGACTATCAAACTTTGATAGTACTTGAGTTTCAATGAATTGAAAAATTAACTGAACAGGCTCATCTCTTTCATATTTTCCTTCTGATATCTCATAGGTCCATGAGAAAGAATTTGTTCCTGAGTCGATTAGATAAGGAGCCTGAGGCAGATACCATACAGCATTTCTTACTTTTAAAGATTCAGCAAATGGTTTAAAACTACCACTATTGCCTTTCCATCCATGGAAAAAGATGAGACATGCTTTTGATTTAGTTTCATCTCCTATGATTTCAAATTTGAGTTCTTTGTTTTTAAGCATTTAATTAATTTAATTATAAAAAAGTAAAATTTTATTTGAAAATGTACTACAAAAGAGTCTTAAATTAGAATCTATATTAAAGCACACTATTAATAAATGATACTAGGGATACCAAAAGAAATTTTAGATAATGAAACCCGCGTAGCGGCAATTCCAGCAACTGTTAAGCAGTATATTTCCGCTGGATTTACTGTAAAAGTTCAGTCTGGTGCGGGTGTGTCTTCACAGATATCTGATGATGATTATAAAGAAGTAGGAGCGGAGATAGTATCAGATGCAAGCACGATATTTAGCTCAAGCGACATGGTGCTTAAAGTTAACTCTCCAACCGATGATGAGATGGGAATGATTAAAGATGGATCTAGTTATATCTCATTCTTTCAAACCATGAAAGAAACCTCAAAGGTTGTTGCCCTTCAAAAAAAGAATGTGACCGGCTATTCAATGCATCTAATACCAAGATCAACTCTTGCACAAAAAATGGATGCGCTAAGCTCACAAACAAATATCGCAGGTTATAAGGCCGTATTAATTGCTGCATGTCATATTGAAAAATATATGCCACTTCTAATGACGGCTGCAGGAACTATTCCACCTGCAAAGGTGCTTGTCTTAGGTGCAGGGGTTGCAGGCCTATCTGCAATTGCAACAGCAAAAAGACTTGGTGCTCAGGTAGAAGCCTCTGATGTTAGACCTGAGGTGAAAGAGCAGGTAGAGAGTTTAGGTGCAAAATTTTTAGAAGTAGAATCAGACTCTGATGATGGAGTTGGTGAAGGTGGATATGCCAAAGAAACATCAGAAGAGTATAAAAAGAAACAGGCTGAGCTCCTTGAACAAAGAGTTTCAGATTCTGATATTGTGGTGACGACGGCTCTTATCCCAGGTAGACCTGCTCCAATACTAATATCAGATAAAATGGTAAAATCTATGAGATCTGGATCTGTCATTATGGATCTAGCTGCAGAAAATGGTGGGAACTGTAGTCTAACAGAGCCTGACCAGATTATTGACATCGATGGTGTAATGATAGATGGAACTATAAATTTAGCTGGGACAGCAAGTATACATGCATCTCAACTATACTCAAAAAATGTAAGTGCATTTATCTTACATGGGTATGATAAAGAGAAAAAAGAATTTAAACTAGAAGATGAAATTATAAGCGGATCAATGTTTATTCATAATGGAGAGATTGTAGATGAGCGAACAAAATCTGCTATTGAGGGAGAAAATCAATAATGGATATTGGTGTAATCACTATATTTGTATTGGCTGTATTTGTTGGTTTTGAAATAATCACAAAAGTACCGCCTACACTACATACTCCCCTTATGTCTGGATCTAACGCAATTTCAGGAATCGCAATTATCGGGGCAATCCTTGCAACGGTTGTAGGTGGAAAGGTCGGTATGTGGCTTGGTTTTATTGCTGTTATCTTTGCAATGATTAATGTAGTTGGTGGTTTCTTAGTGACAGATCGAATGCTAAAAATGTTTAAAAGGAAATAAATTGGAACAATTTGTTGACATAGCTTATCTCATAGCGGCTGTATCATTTATATATGGCTTAAAAATGCTTAGCCACCCTAAAACAGCGAGAAACGGAAATATGATTGCATCTCTTGGGATGCTCGTTGCGATTGTCGCAACAGTATTCTTAGGGACAAATCTTAGCGTCACAATGATTGCAACTGCAATGGTAATTGGGTCTATTATAGGAGCATTTTTTGCTGTACGTGTAGAGATGACACAGATGCCTCAGCTTGTTGCAATTTTTAATGGTTTTGGTGGTGGTGCATCTGCGCTTGTAGCCTCAGCTGAGTTTCTGAAGTCTCAAGGTTCAGGTTTAGAACCATCAACATTCCTAATCGTTTCGATTACTCTAAGTGTTCTTGTGGGAACTCTAACCTTTACAGGTAGTTTTATTGCTTTTGGAAAATTACAAGGACTTGTCACAACAAAGCCTGTAACATTCCCAATGCAACAGCCACTAAACGCAATTTTAGCAATTGTGATGTTCGCAGCTGCGTATATGATCCCAACCTATGGAATAGATTCATTTTATGTTATCTTAGCATTGTCTGCGCTTCTTGGTATCCTACTTGTAATACCAATTGGTGGTGCGGATATGCCGGTTGTGATCTCACTGCTTAATTCATACTCTGGAATTGCAGCGGCGATGACAGGATTTGTTTTAGTTCAAAGCGTTCCATCGGCTGGTAACGCGCTTATTATATGCGGTAGCCTTGTAGGTGCCTCTGGAATGATTTTAACACAAATTATGTGCAAGGGAATGAATAGATCTCTAGCGAATGTTATATTTGGTGCTGTAGGTGGTGATGGCGGTGAGGCTTCAGGTGGTGAAGGTAAAGAGCTTAATATTAAGAGCTACTCAACAGAAGAAGCTGCGATGATATTTGATGCAGCAGAAAAAATCATTGTAGTCCCTGGATATGGACTTGCGGTTGCGCAAGCACAACATGCGGTACGTGAAGTTGCTGAATTCCTTGAAGGAAAAGGAAAGCAGGTTCTCTATGCGATTCATCCGGTTGCAGGAAGAATGCCTGGACATATGAATGTGCTTCTTGCAGAAGCAAATATATCCTACGATCAACTTAAAGATCTAGATGAGATTAACCCTGAATTTGAGGACTGCGATGTTGCGCTGGTACTTGGTGCAAATGATGTGGTAAACCCAGCTGCAAGAACAGAGACAGGAAGCCCTATATACGGAATGCCAATTCTAAATGTAGATAAAGCTAGAACTGTTATGATTAACAAGAGATCTATGAATGCTGGTTTCGCAGGAATCCAAAATGAATTATTTGGGTATGATAATTCAATAATGATTTTTGGTGATGCTAAGGATATGCTAACACAACTTCT
>CAZKFO010000074.1:0-4423 GCA_964552145.1 uncultured bacterium
ATTTGCAGTCCATCTTCCAATCTATCCACCTTGCATTGCTCAGCCAGAGGGACTTGATTTTACAGATTCTCCTTTACATATCTTAATTGGCGAGGATGATGATTGGGTACCAGCAGAGCCTTGCGTAGAAATGGTGAGCTCATTAAAATCTAAAGGCCACGATATTGGTATTACTGTCTATCCAGATTCACATCATTCATTTGATAGAGATATGGAACTCAAAGTTATTAATCATGCATATAGTTTAGCTGATTGCAGATTATCCCTTAGCAGTAATGGCGTAGTAAGAACTAAAGAGTATGGATTCCCGCTATCTAATGCAATGCTTCAGAAAATAGGACTTTATTTTTGCGCTGAAAGAGGTCCAACTCTAGGCGGAAACGATAACGCGAGAGAAGAGGCAAAGATATTTTCTCTAGATTACATGTCAAAACACCTTCTAAAATAGTACTTTTAAAGACTTTACATAATATATATTATCAGAAATTATTCGAAATTTACGACAAAAGGGGTTCAGGTCGAAAAACTATATTGTCTTGAATATGTTTTTACCAAGTATAACCGAGCTGGTTAATACTCCTGCCCCTAGAGCCCCTGAAAGTCCTACTGTTAAAATATCCTGCCCAGTTAAATAGAGATTTTTTATTGGCGTCTTTGGCTTTAGCCATTTTTGCCTAAATCTTTTAGGGTCATGATCAATTCCGTATAGCTCCCCAAATTCATAGTTTGCTAAGGTCTTTGTAGAAAGCGGAGTTGATAGCTCATAGAATGATATCTTATCTTTTAGATGAGGACACTGCCTGTAGACCTCTGCAATCATACGCTGGCAAAGCTTTTCTTTATAATCTTCGTAGTCATCTCCCCTTTTTCTCCATGGCTGCTGCGCCCATTTTTCATAATGCTCAAATCCAGATGGGACAATCACCTCCATCGTTGCCTTCCCGGGATGATGCTTCTCCCAGTCAGGGTCTTTTGAGGAAGCAAATGACATATATAGAACTGGGAAATCATTATCTTGATTTGTCTTAAAATTCTTGACAGTTTCATCGTGATCATATGAGGGATATACCCATAAATTTGTATCTTTAATTCCTAAATCTTTAGCACTTTGATCAAAACCTATATAGAGGCATGCGTGCCCAGAAGATGGTTTTACTGTTTTTAGATTAGCTCTGTATTCATCAAGACTCTTTTCATCTCTTAAAAACTTGGTGATAGTATTAGCGACGCCTGCGCTACTAATCACGCTATCTGACCGAATTTTCTCGCCTGACTCAAGAATAACGCCTTTTGCGGTGTTATTTTCAATCCATATTTTATCTACTCCACAATTCTTAACGACCTCCCCACCATTTTCTTTAATGACTGGTACAATGGTTTCAGCAATCATTCGTGAGCCACCCACAGGGTAGTTAGCACCATCAAAATAGTGATTCGCAATCATGCAGTGCATTACAAAGCTACTTTCTTTAGGTGGCATTCCATAGTCACCCCATTGACCTGTAAGCACCGCAATAAGCTCATTATTCGAAGTTATTGTAGAAAGCGCCTCATGGGTAGTCATATTAGAGTATTTTAGAAAATTTCGTGTCAAATAGCCTCTAAACAGCATCTCTGATATTCCGGAGAGTGCTTTTGCTGAGAAATACTTCATAGAGGTTTTATTTACTTTGCCAACAAGCTCAATATATTTATCGATATCTAAGATATTATCTGGAAAATACTCCTTAATCTTTTGGATAAAGGCTTTTTTGGGCGCAATAAAATCATAGCTTTTATCAGGAAAAATGATGCGATCATAATTGTCGCTCATCTTATGCCATTTTAGATTATTATCTGATATCTTATCAAATACGCGTCTGGGGAAAGAGCTTTTATTGTGCACGGCTCCTATATAATGAATTCCGACATCCCACTCGAATCCTTTTCTTTTAAATGTATGGGTGTAGCCGCCAATTTTAAAGTGTTTCTCAAGGGTGAGGACCTTTTTCCCTTCCATGGAAAGTAGCGCGCCACAACATAGCCCAGAGATTCCAGAGCCGATGATAATCACATCGTATTTGTCTTTCATTTCCATATCTAGTTTTTATTCTCTTTTAAATGGGAAATTATTAATTCAGATACCTCATCAAATGACTCCTGAATTAGCCAGTGCCCAGCATCCATTTCCTTAAGAGTATAGGGACCCTCCATATAAGATTCTGTATTTCTAACTGCAACCTGCCCCACCGCCATATCATTCAAGCCTGCTATCATTAGGGTTGGGACGCTAATTCTTCCTATCTTTTCACCTTTTCCAGATAAATTTGCACGATACCAGTGCAGAGATGTTTTTAAGGCATTTTTCTGGCTAAAAACATCGATATAGTCGTTTATCTCATCATCTGGACTGTGAGTCCATATGCTTTTGAGGTTCTTATAGTTAAATATCTTAAAATACAGTTCTGGAAGCAGTGGCTTTGTGAAAAATGAGATATAGCTGCTTTTTCTCTTTTGAATTTTATCGTTATCCATGGCATTTATGAATGCATCCATATGAGGAACGGATAGAGCTGTCCAGCTGAGGAGTCTTTCAGGATAAGCCGATGCGATATACCAGCCAACCGCTGAACCCCAATCATGTCCCGCTAGATGAAATTTTTCAAATCCAAGTTTATTAGCGATATCGATAATATCCTTTGCTAGATAATCTATTTTATAGGAATCAATTCCTTTTGGTCTGGCTCCTGGACTGTAGCCCCTTTGGTCTGGCGCCACTACCCTAAAATCATTACTATTAAGATTGGAAATTAGGTCTTTCCACATCCTAGAGGTCTCTGGGAAACCATGCAGGAGTATTATGGGATCACCATCGTTGTCTAGTCCCCCTACCCTTGCATTAAATGTTAAATTATTTACAGTGATATCTGCAAAATGCTCATCATTTAGGTTATAATATTTAATATCCTGAGCCATTAGATTTGTAAAAGAGTATATTAGTAGGATAATGGATGTGAAAAAAAAATTACTTATCAATTGCCATCGCCTCAAGAGATTGATTCTTAACATTATTATGCTCAAAAATCCCATCAGATTTCAATTCAATTATTCTAGTCGCAAGAGATGAGATAAACTCTCTGTCATGACTGGTAAATATAATTGTTCCTTCGTAGATAGAAAGCGCTGAGTTCAAAGATTCTATAGACTCCATATCAAGATGATTAGTGGGCTCGTCCATAATAATAATATTTGGATGCTCAAGCATAATTTTTCCAAATAGCATTCTTCTTTTTTCTCCACCTGAAAGCACGTTTACTGACTTGTAAATATTATCCTTAGAGAAAAGAAGGCGACCAAGAATTGATCTAATCTCTTGCTGATCAAGAGAATCCCCTGACCACTGGCTCATCCAATCTATTAAAGATAGGTCAGAGTCCACTTTCTCATCGGAGTCTTGAGCAAAATAGCCTATATCTGCATTTATAGCCCAATCTACATTCCCAGAGTCTCTAAAAGATTCATCTGTTAAGCAGTTTAGAAGAGTGGTTTTTCCTATACCATTCGCCCCTAATATTGCGATTCTATCTCCGACTTCTACAGAAAAATTAATTTTATCTAGGACCGCTAGCTCATCATAGCTCTTTGATAGCTTCTTAACGTCTAGTACGTTACTGTATATCTTTTTATCTTGTTCAAAGCGAATGTATGGATAGACTCTACTCGATTTTGCAATATCAACGAGCTTTATTTTCTCTATCTGATTTGCTCTTGAGGTCGCTTGTTTTGCTTTGGAAGCATTCGCCGAGAATCGTCGAACAAAAGACTTTAACTCTTCAATTTTTTCGCTTTTCTTTTTATTCTCATCCATTAGCTGCTGCCTTGCCTGCGTAGAGGCAAACATAAAGTCATCGTAGTTTCCTGGATATAGACGTATCTCTCCATAGTCCAAGTCTGCTATGTTTGAGCAGATATTATTAAGAAACTTCCTATCGTGAGATATTATAATCATGGTACTCTCACTTTTCTTTAGAATTTTCTCTAGCCATCTTATAGAATCTAAATCTAGGTTGTTCGTTGGCTCATCCAGAAGTAGGATATCTGGGTTTCCAAAAAGTGTCTGTGCGAGCAGCACCCTTAGCTTTAGTCCTGGTTCTAGTGAACTCATATTCTTTTCATGGGACTCTATGGGAATCCCTAATCCCAGTAGTAATTTATTTGCATCTGCTTCAGCCGTGTAGCCACCTAAATCTGAGAATTGAATTTCAAGATCAGAGACCTTGAGACTCTCTTCTTCGCTCATCTCTGGAAGTGCATATATCCGCTCTCTCTCTTTCTTTATCTCCCAGAGTTTTTTATAGCCAAAGATCACACAATCAATCACCTCCATTTCTTCATATGCAAATTGATTTTGCTCTTCTTTAGTTATTTGATATTTTGTCGCAAC
>CAZKFO010000074.1:4433-5132 GCA_964552145.1 uncultured bacterium
ATTTTGCTTTAGTGTTGAAATTCTTTTCTTAGGGTTGATTTTCACCATACCAGCAGAAGATTCTAGCTCACCTGAGAGTATTTTCATAAATGTTGACTTCCCTGACCCATTCGCTCCAATTAATCCGTATTTTTCACCTGGATTAAAAGTAATATTTATACTTTCAAAAAGATAGTTCGCTCCAAATTGTTTTGATATGTTATCCGTTGTAATCATTTATTCCTTATTATTTAAAAGCAGCTAATTGGTAATGTTTAGCGATAGCAGATTCAATAGATGCTCTAGATTCTTTATAATTTTCTATTCCAATATTCTTGATAAATCCTACTTCTTTTAATATCCCTTCAATCTTTGAGTTATCTCCTAGGATAAAGATTTTAATCCCATTGGATTTTATTCGAGAGATAAGATCTTCTAGTGCGTAGACACCAGATATATCTATCATTGTAATTCTACTCATATCTATAATTAGTATCTCGTGCTCAAGAGCTTTCTTATAGATGCTTATTAGTGGCTCTACGGAAGCAAAGAATAAAGGTCCCTGTGGTTGCAGAACATTCACAGGAGCATTCCTAAGTGTTTTCGTGTCTTGTGTATTTGATATAAGATTTGATTCTAATAAAGAGAGAAGTTTGTGTCTCCATTCTGGCTTGAGGCTTTGCTTTAGCTCTTTGAAAGAACCGATAAAAGCAAAAACAG
>CAZKFO010000074.1:5142-7712 GCA_964552145.1 uncultured bacterium
CCAATTGCAACTGCTAGCATTAGATCTTGGTAGACAGTAACAAATAGCACGATACTAAAGACTAGAAGGTCTGCCAATGGAAGTTTTTTTAGTATTGGTAATATTCGATAGTCCATAATATCAATACCAACTTTAAATAAAATTGCCGCTAGGCATGCTGTTGGAATTGCCGCAACTAAAAATCCTAGTCCTAATAGAATAGCTAATAATGTTAATCCGTGTACTATTGATGCTAAAGGAGTTTTTCCTCCAAATTTAATATTAGCTACTGTACGCATCGTTGCAGTTGCGGTTGTAACGCCACCAAATAAGCCTGCAGCAATATTGGCCATTCCTTGACCAAAAGTTTCCCTATTACTGTTATGATGCATCCCAGTCATGTTATCAGCTACCTTACAGCTTAGCAAACTATCTAAGATTGCAAGGCCTGCTAAGGCGAATGCTGGCCAGAGAAATTCACTGAAACGCGTGAAATCTGGTATATAAAACGAGAAGATTTTTCCTTCATCAGCACTACCCATTTTATCTCCGATATAAGGGATATTAGAGTTCATTAAGTATGCGATTAAGGTGCCTACTACTAAAGCAATAAGAGGAGCGGGGATAGCGGCTAGAATTTTTACTCTTTTTTCAACAAAACCCCATAAAAATAATATTAGTAATGATGGGATAGCGATATACAGAGCCTCCACATTAACATTCTGGATTGTATATCCCAAGTTCTCGAAAACTCCATGAATGTTTTTTTCTGCTTCTAAACCTAGAAATGAGTTAATCTGAGTTAGGATAACTATAACGCCAATTCCACACATAAATCCTGAAATAACAGGGTATGGGATGTAATGGATAAAGCGAGAGACTCCCATCATTGAAATAGCGATTAAAATTAGCCCACTTAAGAATATGATTGAGAATGCAGCAACTAGGTCAGGCTCATTTGTAGTTCCAATAATAAAGAAGCTCATGAAAGCCGCAATTTGGGCAGCTTTAGGTGCAGTCGGACCACTTACGCCTACCATGCATCCACCAAATAGCCCACCTACAATTCCACCTGCGATTGCTCCCCACACTCCAGCTATAGGACCAAGTTGCGATATTTCTCCAAATGCAAGGGCTAAAGGAAGTGCGATAATAGCAACTGTAACCCCAGATAGAATATCACCTTGAATATTCGTATGAATTAATTTGATATTATGCCATGGGTTGATATCTATTAGGCTGAGCTTAAAAGTCTTTAAAATATTCTTCAAATCAATTTATCCATATTAAGAGAATAATACCTTTAGATAAAATAGTGGATTTGAAAGTTTATCTTTGGGTATCTCATTTGCTAGCATCCCAGAAATTATGTCTTGTATTTTTTCATTCCTAGACGCTTTATTTATAATCATATTTAGAAGCATTCTGTAGTTTGCTAGTTTTTGAAGCTTTGAGCTTGTCTTTAATTCAGGTCCTAACTCATTCCATACACGTTTGTTATAGTTCGATAAACTCTCTTTTGAAAAGTTGTTTTCAGATAGGGCTTTAGCAGCAGTTTCTACTGCAATTTTTGCAGATGCCATCGCATTACCTATTCCCTCTCCAGTAAATGGGTCAATTAAGCCAGCTGCATCTCCTAGGAGCATAAAACCATCACCATGATTTTCTCTTTTTATGGTGCCAAGTGGAAGCGCCCATCCCTTTGGATTTTCTACTGGCTCTGCATCTGAGAAACGTTCTTTAAAATAATCTGATGTTGTTACTTCTTTTAAAATATCTGTTAATTTCCTAGGATCTTTCTTTGCATATTTTTTACTAAGACCAATTCCGATATTAGCTAAGTTATTACCTGCAGGAAACATCCAAAAGTAACCAGGTAATACCTCATCTACAAAATGTAATTCTATTTGATCAGTTAAGCCCTTAACTCCTTTATAGTAACATCTTATTGCAATAGCGGTATTATCTTGATCTTCGCAGTGAAATCCTAGCTTTCGAGCGATAGTGGACTTGCTACCATCGCATCCAAGAATTATAGGTGCGTGTACAGATTCTTCTCTTTTATCTGAAACACCTTTTATTCCGCTAATATTTCCATTCTCATCATAGATAATATTTGTCACATTAAAGCCTTCTTTTATTTCGGTAAGTGATTTAGCCTTCTGAAACAGAAAATTATCAAAAATCTCTCTTTTTATGACATATCCTCTCTTAATACTGCTTTTATTGTGGCGGTTAACTAAATGGATATCAAACTTCTTATGATCAGGACTTCCAAAAGTGAGTCGATTAATTTCAGCTCCATCTAGTTTAGATACTTCTTCTAAAACTCTCTCATGTATCGCACACTTTTTCCTGATAGAGCATCTCCACATATTTTATCTCTAGGGAAGGTCGATTTTTCTAGAATAATACTTTTTAAACCAAGCTTACTGGCAAACATCGCTGCGGATGTTCCGGCTGGACCAGCTCCAACAATTATGATATCACAATCTCTTTTCATTCTATATTATCCTCTAAACCCAAAGAAGTAAATAGCAGTAGGTACAATCAACCATAATAGCCCTTTGATTAAGAAAAGGAAGAAAGTT
>CAZKFO010000075.1:0-7265 GCA_964552145.1 uncultured bacterium
GATGATGGAAGTTGGGGATTAGATTTTATGTGTGATGAATATAGTTGGGATTGTGGAGATTGTGGTAATACTGAAACTGATGAGAATGGATATTGTGATGATGATTTAATGGAATGCAATAGGAATCAAGTTGAAGGAAGACTCTTACCACCTGGATCTAGAGGATGGAACGAGGATAACGATACCAATATAGATTTTGCTAATCAGCTTGGTTGGGATATTCTTAATCTTCCTCTGTATTGGACTGGTGGGAATTTTATGACAGATGGGTATGGAATGGGATTCTCAACTAAGCTCATGGTTAATGAAAATAATATCACAAATAATGAGTTTAACTCGATTATTGATGAATATTTAGATATCAACAACTATCATATATTTGATAATCCAAATGAAGAGAGCATACAGCATATAGACTGTCTTGCTAAATTAGTCGGACCAGAGACAATTATCATTAAACAGGTGCCATCAGATAGCCCTGAATATGATTGTATAGAGTCATTTGCAGATTCATTTAACGATTTAGTGACTTTCTATGGAAGGCCTTTTAATATTATCCGAGTTTTTTGTCCAACAATTAATGCTGGACCATGGGAAGTAAACCCTGTTGCGGCATATACAAACTCACTTATATTAAATGGAAAGGTTTTAGTCCCTCAATATGGAATTTTTCAAGATTTAGCTGCCTTAGAAACTTTTCGTGAGGCAATGCCTGGATATGAGGTTATAGGTTTTAATGGGGCATCAACTTCTCCATGGTATAGTGAGGATGCTTTGCATTGTAGAACTATGGGAATCTTTGATCCGGGAATGATGCATATATCTCACAAAAGCATTCGTACAGAAGAGATTATTGATAATGCACTTATTGAGGTTGAAGCAGAATTGATTGATTATAGTAGTGAAAGTATAGAGTCTGTTATCCTCTATTGGAAATATAGTGCTGAAGATGGTCCATTTTCTCAGATTGATTTGAATCTTGATGGTTTAATATATGAAGGAACCTTTCCTCAGCTTAATTCAAATGCGTTGATTGAATATTACATAACAGGCACGACTTTAACAGGAAGAAGCATCTCTCATCCTAATGTGGGCTGGCATATATTTACTTCTCCAGATAGTGTTACTGGGGATATTAATGGTGATGGGTTAGTTAATGTGCTGGATGTTATTAGCACTGTTAATATTATTTTAGGTTCATCCGAATTTAATCCTTTGTCTGATATCAATAATGATCAGCAGATTAATGTTCAAGATATTATCCTACTTGTAAATATGATTCTAGGCTAAATTAATTTTTTCTTTTAGATTTTTGTAACACTTTGTAACTTCTTTCCGTTTGATATTAATTCAGGAGTGTTTATGAAAAATTATAAGAATAGAATGTTATGGTTTACAGTGGTTCTTCTTGTATTCTCTGGATGTACAATTGATATGCAAGAAGCAATGGGTGAGAGTGGAATTAATCTCCCAATCACTCCAATCACAGACTCTAGACCCAAAACAAAAGCTAAACAAAAGAAACAGCAAGAAGAAGATTCTGCGCGTAAGTTTATAGAAACGCACAATCTGGGAAGACGAATAACTACACAGGCTACATTTAGTGAGTTTTTAGATAAACTTCCAGATTATTTCTCAGATAACAAAGAGAGCTCGCGAGTTTATCTAGCTAGAATTGATGATTTTTCTATTGGTAGTGCATATAGTTCTCTGGATCAGTGGGATATGGCTCTAGAAACAGGGTTTATTGATGGATTAATATTAAATGGATTAACTATAGCTGAAAAGTTAGATCATGTTAATCCTCGAGATCCTTCAGAATATATAAACACATCTCCTGAAGATGCTTTTTATATGCATGGAATTAATCTAGATGATCTTAATCTTATTAAGGATGACCTTAAAGCTCCATATTTAATGACATATCAAATAATGGATTTTTCTAAGGAAAACCTATCCGTTGTTATTTATGTAAGAATGATTGATATAAGTTCGATGAAGATAATTGCTTCAACTATGGCTAAGGTAGGTGATGTCGTTAGCTTTGAAGCTCAGAAGCACATAAGTGCTTATGAGGATACGTATCAAACAGTTAAGGATATATATGATTTTCCTGGATATATTTTCAATAATGGTGCAACAGTAGGTCTAATGAATGCTGACATTTTAAATATATCAGGAAACTATAAGAAACAGCCATCAAAGAAATCGATAGCAATTGAAAATGCTATAGTTTCAGGGATTATTCAAAACGTAAGCTATGATCAGAATGAGCCTGTTATTATGGAAAAAACAGAAGGTTTTAAGTTGAAGTTTCCATCAGTGTACAATAGTATTGTATTTAATACCAGCCCAGTCCTTTACGAGAATTGGAGTGAGTTTGTGGATGAAACAGATTGTAATGTACTTATGATGTATAGGTATATGCCTGAGGAAGGTCTATATATTAAGATAATTGATACTGAAGATAATGGCCGAATTATATACTCAAATGCATTCGCATTTAAAGATTCTGGATATGAAGGGCTTATTAAAAACCATACAGTTGTTTATGAACTTTTAAAGCCTCAGCTAGATGTTTCATCGTTTGAAGGTAAGAAGGTTATGATAATAGATGGTGATAAGCAGGCGGTCGCATCGGATGAGTACTTTAATAATCAGCCTAACTTTAATGAAATGAATTTAATAATTGAAGAAGGAATGATATCAGCGCTTGTCTCAGAAGGTGTTCCTTTATATGAAAAGCTTAAGACATTGTATCTTAAGAGGCCATGGATGTATGATGAGAAAGTTTTCAATCTAAATCCTCTTTACTTAGATGATTGGGAACAGCTTAAAGATTTTGGTGTTGAAACTATTATGGTTTACAATAATTTAATACCATACGAGAAATTAGACTCATCTCATCCTGATTACGAGAAAGTAGCAATTGGAATTAGGATTGTAGATGTAGATAATGGAGATATTCTAAAAGTAACAGATATAACAAATCTAAATTAATTTTTATTCTGCTAATTGAAGGAGTGAGAATATGAAAAAAACATTTTTATTACTAGTATTATTAATCTCAACAATAACAGCGAAGACTTTTACTGTATCGGATCCGCCAATGGTTTACATATATCATTTTGTTAGTTATGATACGACATCAGTTCTTATGTCTAACTCTAAAAAAACAGATGATAGGCTAGTAAAGTTCCCATTGTTTAATAAGAATGATATAGATGTTAATTCAGGTATGGTTGTGGGGAAAGCACTTGATCCTAAGTTGGTTTCTGCAATGGTTACATCATCTGTTGCATCAAATAGACATATTAATATTGCGGGAGAGTCTATCCAGAATAGAATGCAGTCAGATAATTTCATGAAGCTTGTTAAGTCTTATGAATATCCTGATCGTACGGATTTCATATTTATTGGTGAAATTAACACCGTGGCTACGCAGTATGAGGTTGATCTTAAGCTTATTGATGTTTCAACGCAAAAAATAGTTGAATCAAATTCTTTTAATCTTCCTTTTAATTCTATGGAAAATTTAAGAGATGAGATCAACTCAATTGTGACTCCTATTATGTATAAGGTAGTAGCTCCTTTTGTTGGCTCTGTTTATCTTAGAGCAGATTCTACAAGTATTGAGAAAGTTAGATGGGAAGATATATCTATTAGACCCCTAAAAACGGTTGTTGGTAGTGACCTTAGTAGCACATTTAATTCAGATTTAGAGCCTTATACTACTATGCCTATGCCCGCTAGATTTTTAAACACCCATGGGGATGTATTAGATAAATATTCTCCTCAAGAGTATAGATTGGTTAGCAGTATGTATGGTGAAACTAATTTTCTTTCTGGAGAGTATCGTTTTAGAGCGTTTCTCAAAAATAATGAGAAGCCTTTTGAAGCTGACTTTACAGTATTACCTGGTGATTTGAATGAAATTCATATTGCTTTGCCTAATACATATACCCCACCACCAAAAGATACAGATGGTGATGGAATAGTTGATGAAAATGATAAGTGTCCTGATATCCCAGGAGTAGAATCTATGGATGGATGCCCTCCACCTGCATTGATTGCAGATATTAGCATTGAAAATATTTGGGATGGTGTTGCTTTTTCTCTTTATAGCGTAGTAGAGGGGATTGAGGAAGAAATCTTACGAGGACATTTAAGTGAGAATATACTATTTGTTTCATCAGAGTCATTTGAATATTCGTATAGTGATGATAATAGCTCAGTGACGGTTCATAATCTTCCATTAGGTGAATATCTAAGAAAGAGTTGGGCGAAGCCAGAAGAAGTGTTCCCCGGAAAGCATTATGTTCATATGTTTAGTGATATTGATTATGTTAATTTAGAGGAAGATGGTGTTGATGTAATAACTAAAATTAGTGATTCAGATAAAAAACAGGGGCGTGAGGTCGTTATTTATTTTAATCCATTTACTCAATCTGAAAATGAGGAGTATAGACTCTACTGGCAGAATAACATGTATCAGTTTACTGCGGCTAAGATTGTTGGTGAATTACACATTGTAGGCTTTCCTGTAGATAACTCTGGTCATTTCAGAGTTGAGCGAGATGGATATGACGATGCTATTATTAAAGTTGAAGCTGGAACTAAGAAAACATATCACATCGCAGATCTAACTAAGGCTGAAAGTGTCACCAAAAAATTATGGTAAGCAATAAGCCTTAATTATAATAAAGTAAGCATTATAAAAAAGCCTCTACTCTCAAATAGGGGCTTTTTTTATAATAAGTTTAATATCTAGATAAGAAGAAAATTTAATGCATAAGATAGAAAGTATATATCAAACAGAGCTAGAACAGTTAAAGAGTGCAGTTAAAGATGGTGCTAGTTTTTATCATACTTTTACATTTTCTTCTTTTAGCAAAAATTACCCAGAGATTAGAACAGTAGTGTTAAGAGGAGTAGAAATAGAACCACTGAGAATTTCCTTTAATGCAGACTTTAGAAGCCCTAAGATTCAAGAATTACAATATAATAATTCCTGCAGTGCACTATTCTATGATCAGAAGCGTAGAGTACAGCTAAGGCTTAAATGTAAAGCTATTTTAAATTATAATAATGATCTGGCAACAGAAGTTTGGCGTAATACTCCTCTACAGAGTCGGAAGTGTTATATGGGGGATTATGCACCTACAATGTTATTAGATGAGTGGAATCCTAATATTCCATTAGAATATCTAAAAACTGATCCTGATAAAGAGCTTAGTGAACAGGGTTACATTAATTTTTCTAATATTCAGTTGGAAGTCATTGAATCTGAAGTTCTACAACTACATCATGATGGTCATATCAGGTTTAAAGTGAGTAATAAGGGTGAATACTCATATATTGCACCTTAATAAGTAACCTTAATCACACATATATCCTCAAAGTTTCTTATATTATATATAGATTTGAGGAGAGCTCATAAAGTGTGTATATCTTTATTATTTAGTTTAATTGTATCATCATTAATTTTTTCACAGGATAGGCAATTTATTTATATATATTCTACCTTTCTTATTTTATAAGAGTGTGCAATTTATTCATAAAAAGCTTATAAAAAACTAATGACTAACCTCCTTTTAATATTATTACTACTTGTTGGGTGTGAGACTTGAAAATATCTAATAAAAAGTTAAAAGCAATTGTATTTACTGATATAGTTAATTTTACTCAACTATCAGCTGAAGATGAGCAACATGCCCTAAAATTAATTGATAAGCAAAGAGAGATATTAAAGCCTATAGTTGATAAGCATAGTGGTGAATGGCTAAAAGAGATAGGTGATGGATTATTATTTAGCTTTGATAGTAGTCTAGATGCTGTTAATTGTTCAATTGAAATACAACAAACCTTACAAGAGATTGATGATTTAAAATTAAGAATTGGTATTCATCAAGGTGATATATTTATCAAAGATGGCGATGTATTTGGAGATGATGTAAACATCGCATCAAGGGTAGAAAGCTTTGCTCCTGAAGGTGGTATTGCTATTTCTGATAAAATTAGTAAGGATATATCTGGAGTTAAAAATATAAAAACTTCTTTTATAGGTTATAGGAAATTAAAAGGAGTTGAGCAAGAGACTCGAATTAAAGCCATATCCTCTCATAATATGCCAAATCATAAAAGATTTTCTTTGTCAATTGTTGGTGCATATATTTCTTTTTTTATTTCTTCAGTATTGACTTTAAGCATTTTATTTAGCATCATTTTCGCAATTTTTGATGATACATTTGGTGATTCTACTTTTTTAATAATTAAAGATGTATTACGTCCTTCACTATTTGCTCTTATATATCTATTTATTGGCTACTCTTCATTATCTTATTCTAGAGGCGTCTCCTTACACTCACAAAAATTACTAACCTATCTTACTTATATATTGATATTGTATCCTCTTACTAAACTAACTGCATATTCTAAAATCATAGATATTTTATATGAAGACAATACATCCACCTTTGAAGTAATAATGTTTATAATAGCAATGTTTTCTATAGCTATTCTCCCAATTTCAATATACTCTTTATTTAAATCTTTTAAATCCAATACAAACAAATTCAATCGTAAATATTTAATATTTATAAACATAACTCTAATTCTTTTTTGTCTTTACTTTCTATTTCTTTCAGATTTCTAATGACTAACCTACTACTCATATTATTACTACTTGTTGGGTGTTCTAATACTCAAACAAATAGTGATTCATGTTACGATATTAATTCACTTCCAATTATTGAAGGTGTCTCTGCATGTGGAGAATTCTCTGATTCTATGCCAGAATCAGGAGATGATTGGAATTGTTGTGAAATAGAGCAAAATGAAAATCCATACTATCAGATGTCATTAAAATATGCATGCCCCAATCCATTTAATGGGTATACTATTACTATAGGCTATGAACTTGATAAAGAAAGACATATCTATTTAAGGATTGTAAATAATCAAGGAGAAATTTTAACTACAGTAGTAAATGGTACTATGTCTGCCGGCTCATATTCCCCTCCGGTAAATTTTTCTAATGATTTACAAAGTGGTGTATATAGAGTATTACTTAGCATAGATAATTCAGAAGAAATATTTTGCTATGGAGATATCTGCTTATGCCAAGAGCTTTCTACGGAAGAATGCAATAATGTATGTGGAACTATTGGAGTCGGTGAATAAACTAATGACTAACCTCCTACTCATAAACAAGGGTTCACTTCGGGCAATAGGTCTTGCTTTATTACTACTTGTTGGGTGTATTG
>CAZKFO010000076.1:0-7226 GCA_964552145.1 uncultured bacterium
CAAAATCAGATCTAAAGTAATAATTATTACTTCTTGACCAGTCAGCTGCACTTACGGCTAAAGCATTTTGTCCTTCACCATCAGTAAACATATCAGGAGAGGCAGTCCAGAGGTCCTTTGTCTCACCCCAAAGTAAATCTAGGTCTGAAGGATATGCATAAGAGCCACCCTCCCAGCCAAATTCATCATAGGTATAGTAAAGACGTCCACCATACTGAGAGCCTCCAGGCTGTACACCAGTATACTCATTCCAAAGAGCAAAAGGAAAATCATCTGTAGCTAGTGCGCTTGGATAACGTGCCTGAGCAGTATCATCACTTCCATTACCAACTCCTGCACCACCACCCCAAGGTGGATTTCCGTTAGCATTTAAATTAAAGTATGCTTCCCACTCTTCACCATCTTCAGATACGGCGCCTCCAAGTTGACCGTGGGTAGTTCCTACACCACAATACTGTCTATAGGCTATTGACAAGTAGTCTTCTGTAGAGTCAATAGGTCTAGTGACACTACTTACCATTCCATATCCATTACCAGATGAATCAACCAATGCTGCAGATGCACCATTTCTCAATGAATACTGATGCGGCTTATTCCAATAAGACGCCTCTCTTGCAACAACAGTGGGTTCATTTTCTTGCATTCTAGATTTCTGTAACTTTTTCATTTTAAGATCCTTAACAGGACCTTTTGTTATCGCAGAAAAAGTAAAAGAAATCGCAAATGCAGAAACAATTAAAGAAACTAAAGTACGATTCATAATCCTCTCCTCGTTTGTTTGTAATTACTTATTATTTACCACAAAGTTTTTTTTCCAACAACACTCAATAAGATTTTAATGATTTTTTAGGCTTTTTTCAATCTTTTTGTTGTAAAAATTTATTACAGACAACTATCCTAAAATTATATTGATAAGACTAATAATATCAAAAACATCTATTGCGCTATCTTGATTAACGTCAGCAGCCAAGAACTGTTCAGTGCTTGGAGTCATCTCTCCAATTACAATATTCACAACTATTATTATATCAAACACATCAATTGTATTATCAAAATTAACATCACCAAGCTGAACATTAGGTGTATTGACAACAGCTTCAAATAATCCAGTTCTTGCGTTGTTTGCCCTATGCATACTCCAAAAACCTTGAATTATTCCATTTTGATCAAGGATATCAATTGCCTCAACATTTACAGAGCTACCCATAATAATTTCTAAATCTGAATCATTGTCAAAATCTACGATAGTAGCTGCGCTCTCAATTGGAAATTCAGTATATATAGGGAAATGATTTGGATTAAAGCTCGTTCCATCAAATTTAATAGCATGAATCTGATTACCCACGCCAAACACAATTTCTACAATTCCATCACCATCTAAATCTGAGAAAGATGCATCGCCTGGAGCATCATTAAATAATATTGGCCATCCATCCAACGCATTTCCATTCTGATCTATTGCATGCAGGTATCCATCATCACTACCAAAAAAGATAGCGACTCCAGAGCTATCAGCAAAGAATGATGGAGATGAAACAATGTCATCTTCCGCTTCAATACTAAATAATAATTCTCCATGAGAATCTATTGCATAGAAAGTATCATCATCTGATCCTGCCATGATAATTTTTTCTCCATTTAAATCAAGTATAGATGGAGAGGTTTTAAATTTATTTCCTGCAATAAAAAGAGTATCAATTTGAAATAAATCATCAATCATACAAATCATATCATAATTTTCAGTGGTAACAATAATTTCATCTTTACCATCATCATCAAAATCAGCTAAGGCGACACCTGAAGACACTTTTTCATTGATTTCTACAATATCAGCAACCCCATTATGATTTACTATAAAAATATCTCCACTTGATGTAAATCCAGATATGACGACCTCAAGATATTCATCCTCATCAATATTACCAATGGCTGGAGTAGCTATAAGAAATTGACCTGAATCAAAATCAAAATCAACACCATTCATATCAAGTGCATATAAATGCTTGCTCTTAGACCCAACAACAATTTCATTGAGCCCATCAAGATCAATATCAGCGTAAGCTATGGAGCCCCATATTTCATCACCAACGTCAAAAGGAAATATATTATTATCCCACTCAACGCCATCGCTTGAGACAACATGAACTAGGCCATTCTTATCTCCAAAAATCATTTCTAAAGAACCATCATTATCAAAATCAACTACAAGAGGTGAAGATTTAACAGTAAAGTTAGTATTAAATGGGAATCCTGATTGATCCATAGTTACAGGAACTTTAAATAAAATATCTTTATTGTAGATATAGTCTACCCCATTAGCAGAAATGGAAAGCTTGAAATTAAGGTCTCCTAATGCAATCTCATTATTAACGCTAAATGAAAAGCTAGAAGAGTTTACAGCAGAATCCCCTGAATTGATAAGACCATATTCTGAATAATTATTTAATATTTCAACATGACTATTAGTTACTGATAAAGTAGCTGTTAAATCCTCAGCATTCATCCAATCCTGTTCGTTCTCAAGGGTTATGAAGAGCTGAACTGATTCACCTGGATTTAAAACATCATCACCATTACCTGTATCAAAACTAAGTTGATAAGAGCTAAATGAAATAGAAGGTGAGAATGAAACTCCAATCGCCTTATAAGCATCAATCATTCCGCTACCAAGACAGTACTCTCCACTACTCCCATCACAATCTATAAATTCAGGATTTAAATCATAGATAATCTGATCAGCAGTAGCTTCAATCCTATTTCGAAGAGCTTGATTATTAAATTCAGGGTAATAATAACTAAGCAGTCCTATCACGCTCGCAGCATTTGGACTAGCAAATGAGGAACCTGACACTGTATCATATCCAGTACCAATAATCGGAGCAAAAATATTATCTCCTGGAGCACCTATATCAATCGTTGGATGGTATGTTGCCCAACCACCCCAACTACCAGAACATTTTATAGCAGAGACTGAAATACAATTCTCATAGCTCGATGGGTAATGGTCTGCATATTCATCTCCGCCTTCATCATCTCCATTCCCTGCTGCTGCAACAACAACTGCACCATAGGTGTTGTGAGCAACATTGATAGTTGAATTCTCTGAATTGCTAAATACACCACCGCCCCAACTGTTATTAATTATAGTGAAAGGCTCGCCTGGATCCCAGCTATTGTTATTATTATAATCTTGATGCCCTGCTTTAGCGGCATACAAGATGCCGTCATAACCATTATTTATTCCGGGTTCATCATCTGACTGATTATCTTTTGAGGCTTTCACAGACATGAATTTTGCATTATATGTAGCAGAGGCCATTCCTAGACCATTATCTGTAGTTGCCGCTAAAATACCTGCAACCTCTGTTCCATGCGCCCAAGTACTTGAATTGGGAACACCTTCTTTTGGATATGGATCTGCATCTGCCCAAGTTGCACTTCCATACAACCCAGAGCAATCCCATCCAAGAATATCATCTGTATATCCATTCCCATCACTATCTATACCATCTAAAAATGGAGAACTTACAATGTCACTCTGATAGAGAATATCTCTCAGATTAGATTCTCCATCATTGTTAAAATCCATTCCTTGACTCTCTACAAAATCTATAATCTCCGCAGCTTCAATAAAGCCGTCATTATTTGCATCAATACCAGCCTCAAAAGTCCAAGGGGGAATTTCACCTTGATTAATCCATGCATTATTCTCTAAGTCTGGATGCGTATAGTCAACCCCTGTATCAACAGAAGCAAGCACAACCTGATAATTGCTGTTATCAACTCCCGGAATATCACCATTATTAATATCCCAGAAATCCCAAGCATCATAAACTTTCATAGATGGTAAGCTGCACTGCTCATCTAAATTGGTGTCGTTTGGAGCATATAACAGCTTGTGTATATTCTCTGGTTCAGCATATAAAACTGACTCAACCATTTGTAAGTTTTGAATTAATTCAGGGAGCTCATCTATTCTACTAGGCTCCAAATAAAGTCGATAGATTCTATTTAAAGCAACATCACCATCACGGTCATGCTCAGATGCATTTGGAAGCCATCTTTCTATCTCTATAATACCATTTTCACTGATAAAGCTATGAATATCAATATCATTTTCAATAGATAATAACCTTCCATTTGTATCTCTACTGACCTCAAGCTGAGGGTTTTCTTTTCTAATGCAAAACAAAAATGAATCAGATTTATTCTCATCCATTAAACTGCTAAATAAAAAAGATGGGGCTCCAATTAGGAGCCCCACTATGATAGTTAAACTACTTCTCAATTTAACCTCCCGTATGACTACGGATTAATAATAACCTGGACAACAGCAACAACATCTAGAACATCAACGCCGCCATCACCATTGTAATCTGCAGCGCAAAGAGCAGTTCCTTCAAGTTCACTGTTACCTATAATATGACCAACCATAGCAACAACATCTAGAACATCAACGCCGCCATCACTATTTGTATCACCAGCAGTACAGTCAGGTCCTTCTCCACAGTTAACCTCATCAAGCTTAACTCTTATCATAAGGTTCCCTGCAACTGGATCAAACGATCCGCTAGCATTGCTCATTGAGGCTCCTGCATCATCAGAGTTAGTGTCAAGACCTATACCACGAGTAGAACTAAACTCTCTAATACCCATCCAGAAATCTCCAGATACATCCAAGCCCTCAGAGCTTAAGTCATACTCATTCCATCCAGCAACTATACCACCTGCAACAACTCTACTAAAGAGCTCATCTCCTGGCATACCACCGTCATCTGCATGAAGTTTAATGTAAAACGCTCCTGCATCTTCCTCTTGATACCATTTAAACTGAATAATCTGCTCTCCATCTGAACAAGCATTAAACTTAGCAGCCAAGGTTTTGCCTGAGCCTGCATTTATAAATGATTCTGCAGTACCATCATCATTTGCCTCTTCATGAACAGAATTAGAAAGCGGAGTACCATATACAACTTCTGAGTAATCACTTTCTGTGCCATCTGAATAAGTTGCAGTTACCTGATAGTAGTATTCCTCATTATTTGTCAGTCCTGTATCAGTGTAATTAGACACAGATAATCCAGAGGCTACACCTGTTGGGTCGCCATCTCTGTAAACACTATAGGTTGCATTTGCACCCGAGAAAGATATGTTCGCATTCACACCCCACTCTCCATCTCCAACAGTAGCACCTGCAACACTCCACAGATCCCAGCTACCACCAGAAAATAAAATCATACTATTTGTAGATGGAACAGCTGTGTCATCAAGAGGAGCATAAACACCACCTGGAGTAGCATCAACATTAGTAAACTGCATAGCAACAATATAGCCATTGCTCATTTCAAGTCCTAAGTCTACAGTATTCCAGCCCTCATTAAGAGTAACTTCCTGAGTATATAGCGGTTCATTATTGTAAAGTGATCCTAGCAAGCCAAAAACTCCAATAGTTGTAGTAACGCCAGGTTCATTAGCACCTAGATGGACACCCACTGAATTAATTGTTGACTCTCCAACCAAATCAATTCTTGTTCCTGCCCATGCAGTACTTCCTGAAGTTGACATCTGTATTCCACCGGTAGGATCAGCATTTGTATAATCAAAATCCTCTACTCCAGATGCATTCATATCATTCCAAGAAATATGCAACTCTGAATCTCCGCCCTCTACCATTAAACCTGTAGGAGTTGGATAGCTACCACCAGACTCTTTGTATATTCTAAAGTCATCAATAAACATTCCGTCACCTTCACCACAAAGTCCCGTCATCTCACCCATTCTTGTTTGAAAACGGAACACCACATCCTTGCCTGCAAAATCACTGATATCCATAAATACGTTACCATTAAATGGAAGGCCTGCATTATACAGTTCCCATCCATTACTTCCTGGGCGTGGCTCATAGTCGGCATCACCAGCATCATAATAATCATAGAACTGGTCAACCCATACTGCACCTGATATATCCATAGCAGCTTCATCATCAGCTGAATCAGAAAATGCACCATCAGACACAATTACGTTATCAACTTGAAAGCCTGTTATAGAAGAATCATCTAAAGTGCTATATCCAGGGTCTGCATAGAACGCAAATCTTACAATCGCATCTTGCCCTTCATAAGCTGATAAATCAAATGATAGGTTATTCCATCCATCAGAATCACCACCCCATCCAGGACAATCACCATTCTCTGGTAATAATCCACCATTCGTAGTGCAATCAAATCCATTGTAAACCATACCATATCCACATCCAAAATCATATGGTGCATCTGGTGTTTGAAGCATGCTAAATGTATTTCCTCCATCAACTGATATCTGAACATTCGCCTGATCCCATCCATCTGTACATGAACCTGCAACTGAAGCACCTGCAGGGCTCTCAATAGCCCAGAACATATCTGCGGATAGTGTTCCTCCACCTGGTACAGTAAAAGTTGGAGTATCAAGATACTGAACCCATGCATCTAAATATCCAGGATTACCATTTCCAATATCTTCAAAACCACAAAACCAACTTGAATCATCATAAGAATTAAAAGCACTGGTATGCCAAGCAAGAGATTCTATATCTAGTATAGAAACGCCGTAATAATCATCTAAATATCCATCGCCATCACACTCAGCTCCTGGCATATCAAGATTAATAAAGAAATCAAAGTGCATAGTCTCGCCATCACCAAGCTCTGGTAAAGTTAAAAGCGGAGAAAAAAGATCCCAACTTTTGTATAAAGAATCACCAAACACATCAAAAGGAAAGTAATCTGATGCATTGTAACTGGTAGTCTCACTGTTATACTCATCAGTATTATGAGTCCATCCTTGGCCATCACTAGCTGATGCATCCCAATCATCACCACCTTCGAAATCCTCAAGAATTAATGTGATTTGCTCTCTAGTCTCATTTGGATTGTTATGAGTTGGAATATTACTTATAATATGATCTTCTCCATTCACTCTAACTATATTTTGTTTTTTCACCTCTAGCTGAATTTCTTTTGAAAGACCAAAAGAGAATACAACCAATACAGTAAAAAACATGCTTGAAAAGTGCTTCATGTCTCTTCCTCCATAGATAATTTTAATTAATTAATCGGTATCACCCGGTATTATTATACGAAAAAAAAATGGTTTTTTTGAGGATTAATTGAGAATTATTTGTAACAGAAAGTTAAAATGCGAGTCCTATGCCAAACTGATGAGTCTCATCAAGAACACCATAATTA
>CAZKFO010000077.1:0-7159 GCA_964552145.1 uncultured bacterium
AAATTTGCTCTAGCTGCATAGATAGCAGCCGTTAAACCAGCAGGACCTGATCCTATTATAATTACTTTATTCATTATCCTTCTATTAATTTATCTAGAACTAATGCTATCTCATCCTTTGAAACAGCGCCTACTCTTTGCTCCATAACTTTTCCTTCTTTAAAAAATAAGAGACAAGGAATGCTGCGCACCCCATAGTTAGCTGCTATGGTAGGTGCATCATCAACATTAACCTTCGCAACAATACTTTTTCCATCATACTCTTCAGACAATGAGTCTATAGTTGGAGTTAACATCTTACATGGGCCACACCATTCTGCCCAGAAATCAACTAAAACAGGTTTGTCAGATTTTAAAACTATAGAATCAAAATTTTCATCATTAAGATCTTTGGTGAATTCACTCATCAAAAACTCCTTTTATCTACTGTTTGTCAAAGAATTCAATCATATTAATTTACCACAATGAGTAATTCAAAACAGATTTTTTTTAACGTTTTAATCTAAAAAAGTCCAAGATACAGTTAGATAATGGAATATTGATATATTACTAGAGAAGAAACTGTAGCTTGGTAAAGAGAATGATTCTCCAATATCTGAATAATCTTCATTGGTAGAAAAATCATTCCCATTATTTGTTATATTGCTGTAAGATATTTTAAAATTCTTGAATTCCAAACCAAATTCAAAATTCATAAAGTGCTGCAATGATGAGTGTGAAGAATCTGTTTTTCTAAACAAAGGAAGCTCGTTCACATAAATACCAGTATTTTTATATAGTATATAATTCCCTCTCAAATTTATAAAAATAGTGTAAGATTTATTCGCTGGAGGATACTTTAGAGTTAAACTATAATTGATATAATCTTGAATCCAAGGTAAAAACTCTTTTTGTTTACTTGAGAGTATATTCCTGGATCGTAAGTTTAAGTCAAAGTAATTGGATGCATATGATAACTCAGTATATAAATAGCTGTATTTGGTGGGATACGATATGCTTTCAAGGTGATTCTTAGATAACATATTAGATATTGATGAAACCTCTATCATCGTATTTAGCTTCTTCACACTTCTTGATAATAAGAATCCCACTTTATCATAAACAAGTAAAGAACGATAAGACAGACCATCAACGAATCCATCTTCTCTATCATATTTAAATCTAATTTTATATTTAGGCCCCAAAGCCAATGAGAAATCAACAGATGGTTTTACAATAAAATAATCTTTTACAACACCATCGTTTTCTAGATATGTTTTATCTAAAAATAGATCAAAGTAGATTTTATCATTATAATTACTAAGCCATGCTTTAAGGTTAAAAGATTTTTTAATTACTGAAGAATTATTAGGAGGAGAATCTAAAACTTCATCTATTGAAGAATCATATCTGAAGTCTGAGAATCCAGAAGAAAAGAAAAAACTTTTACGGTTATAAAGTAATTCTAAATAATTTTTACCTGAATAGTATCTATTTTTATTATACAAATTAGTTTCAAAGGTTTCAGCTACAGTTTGATATTTTAAAATATTTGAATACATATTTTTAGTTCCAAAGTTAAACATTAGATAATTACTAATTTTTTCTTTGGCCGAAAAACCCCATAAAATAGCTTTTGAAGCTCTAGTATGAAAATTTGATGTTTCTACAGATTTCACAGAATAACTAATTGGAAGATAAGGATTCTCATCATGATATAAAATTGTGCCATCAAAACTTCTAACATCATTCTTTTTACTTATTGATAATATATGATTTTGAAGATAAGAATCACCACGCATTGATCCATTTTTTATACTATAAGGATTATCTGAATTTCCAACTGCTGGAATATAAATTGGAGTGAACGACCTTACACCACCAAGATATTTCACCTTTAAATAATCTGCATTTAAAGACTTCAATGATAGAAGTAAATCTCTATACTTATAATCTCCTTTTTTAAATATAAATTGAGACATGCTTCCAATACTATCTAACGCAGTCACATTCCTTAAATCTTTAAACAAAAATGTACCGTAAGGCATCTCATGAGACTGGTCAAACATAATAGATGAGTAATTAACTGTATCAAGAATACTAGGATGGATATAATTCAATAAATACTGATTACTTTCAATGGGGTCATAATTAATAAAATAATTTGAAAATACACAGGAGAATAGAATTATAGTGATTAACCTATAAGAACATTTTCCTGTTTTTAATTTAAGGTGCAATTAAGAATGAACTTCTTTTACAGATATATTATACTTCTTATACAGTACTGGCATAGACAATACGATTGAATACAGCAGTGTAGAAGAAAGTGTATTTTTAAAGAAAGGTATACCCATAGTATAGCATGAGATAAGACCTGAGAATGTATAAGTATAACCTCCCAATAGCCATACGCCAAAATTTGAAACAAGAAAGAAGATTAAAGAACCAGACAAAGAATGGAGAATGATATTTCTAAAACTAAATGAATTATTAAATTTATACGAAAATAAAAATACCAATGCTAAAGAAATATATGTAAGGAAAAACAGCGGAGTAAATAAATAACCTGAATAATGATAATAATCAAGTAATATATCTGAGAATAGAAGTCCTACAAGTGATATAAAAATATATTTTTTTTCCTTAAAAAGAAGTGCTGAAACTAGTGCAATAGATACCAAGGGCGTAAAATTTGGTGCATGCGGAATAATCCTAGAAAACAAGGCTAGAACAATTAGAATCAATGATGCCATTATATATTTATTTTTATTCATTTTTATCCTCAAATTATTTTTTTATTGGCTTAACAAAAAGCTGATGTACATGTCTGACAACTTCATAGCCATATTCCTTTGCTATTTCATCTTGTAAAGATTCAATTCTTTCATTATGAAATTCAATAATATCACCTGTTTCAGTACAAATCATATGATCATGATGAGTTGTCCCAATTTTTCTTTCATATCTAATGCGCCCATCACCAATATCTAGTTTTCTAATATACTCATACTTCACTAGTACATCTAAAGTACGATATACAGTTGCTCTTGATATGGTTATCCCATCATGCGATAAATCGTCAAAGATTTGTTCACACTCTCTATGCAAATCACTAGAAAGCACGTTTTCGAGCACGGCCAAGCGAGCAGCTGTCATTTTGAGGCCTTCTTTATAAAGAAGTTCCTTAAATCCATTTATTATATTATCTTCAAGCATAATTTAGTGTTAATAATCTAAGTTATTTTTTTTAGGTTTGCATACTTTTTAATAAATTTTTTAGTAATATTCCCCCTGAATTGAATAGTAACCTTTGCATCATCACCAAGCCCCTCTAAGGATAGAATTCTACCCTTATCATACAATTTATGTTCTACAATATCCCCAACTGATAATTCATCTAATATCTTAATACTTTTCTTTTTTTCTACAAAATCAGGTTTTCGATCTCTTGTCTTATTCTTATAAATAAGCTCCTCTGGAATATCATCAAGGAACGAAGATTTCAAACTATACATTGCACCAGATCCATATCTTCTTCTACTATTTGCATATGATAAAGTTATTTTTTTCATAGCCCTTGTAAGTCCAACATAAAATAGTCTTCTTTCTTCTTCTAAATCATCATCATCTCCATGAGATAGGGGAAATAATCCTTCTTCCATACCTAATATATACACATTCTTAAATTCAAGTCCCTTTGAACTATGAAGAGTCATAAGAGTCAACTTGTCTTCATCAACATTCCATCTATCTATATCGGTCAATAAGGAAACTTCCTCTATAAAATCTTTTATACTATCGTTATCATTCCTATCGCAAAAATCAGCAACACTAGAAATAAACTCATCAATATTTTCAAGTCTTTCATGGTCTTCTGGATTATCTCTATCTATATAGTACTCTTTAAGCTGAATTTCTTGAATTAAAGATTCTACTAATTCTAGAGCAGTTCCATCGATACCATCCTGAAGTGTCCTTATTATTAATTTAAACTTATTAATTTTTTTTATTTGAGAATCAGTAAACCCAAGCTCTTCTAAGCTATTCATCACATCACTTAAAGATTTATTACTATCTGTGAGATGATTTAAAATTTTACCTGTTGTTGTTTTTCCGATTCCTCTAGCTGGGAAATTAACAATTCTAGAGAATGCAATGGTATCAGAAGGGTTTAATATGTACTTTAAATAGGCAAGCATATCTTTAATTTCTTTCCTATCATAAAATTTAATTCCTCCAACAATATGATATGGGATTGATTCTCTTCTAAGCTGATCTTCTACAGCTCTACTTTGACTATTGGTTCTATACAGAAGGACTATATCATTTAATGCAAGATTAGTAGTCTTAGTATCTCCTAAAAGGTCATTAATAACCCCTGAGGCCTCTGCTCTCTCATCATTAAACTCATAGAGTTTAATCAAATCTCCTCTATCATTATCTGTCCAAATCTTCTTATCTGCTCTATTATTATTCTTTGAAACAACATTATAGGCAGCGTCTAGGATAACTTTTGTAGATCTGTAATTCTGTTCAAGTTTAATTATCTTAGTATCCTTATATAGGTTTGAAAAATTAAGAATATTCTCAATATCTGCCCCTCTCCATGCATATATAGACTGGTCATCATCTCCAACCACTGTAACTTCATTATTATTATTACTAAGCTGATAAATAAATTCAAATTGAGGCTTATTTGTATCTTGATATTCATCAACAAGAACATATTGATATTTCTTCTGGTAATGTTCAAGAAGGCCTTTATTTTCATTAAATATCTCAATTGGAAGAAGAAGAAGGTCATCAAAATCTACAGCATTGTTCTCCTTTAACCTATTATTGTACTCTCCATATATATCACTAAGTTTTTCATCAATATATGTATGAGTATTAAGGAGTACGTCATCTGGGTATTGCATCTTATTTTTAAAATTGCTTATTAAGTATTGATATTTATTAGGTTGAAATGTTTTAATGTCAAGATTTAAAGATTTAATTACTTCTTTGACTAGCTGCTTGCTATCTGTTTGGTCATAGATAGTAAAACTATTGCTATACCCTAAAACATTAATATGTTTTCTTAAAAAAGAAGCACAAACAGAGTGGAATGTACCTATGGTCATTCCAGTAATATCATTTTTTATAAGTTTCCTAACTCTTTCCTTCATCTCAGATGCAGCCTTATTTGTAAACGTGACTGAGAGTATGTTTTCCGGAGGAAGTCCAACATGTTCTATTAAGTATGCTATCTTTTCTGTTAATACTCTTGTTTTTCCACTTCCTGCACCTGCAAATATCAAGAGAGGAGATCCTATTAATTTTACTGCTTTTTCTTGCTCTTTATTTAATTGTGAAAAATCTACCATAGCTCCTTTAAATATTTAGCTTTTGCTCTATTATGCTCATCTTCTGTCTTTGAAAAATGATGATAGCCATCACCCTTGGCTACAAAAAACATATAATCCGTTTCCATTGGATTCATAGCAGCCTTAATCGCATCAATCCCAGGGTTACTAATTGGACCTGGAGGTAAACCTCTATGCAAATATGTATTATACGGACTATTAAAACGCTTGTAATCTTTATTGTATAATCTTTTATTCTTTCCTGGTTTTAAATATTGAATTGTAGGATCTGCTTGCAACAACCAATCTCTAGATAATCTATTGTTGTAGACGGAAGAGACCAATTTCATTTCATCTACATAGATACACTCTCCTTGAATAATTGAGCCTAAAGTTAGTATGTCATGCATAGACATGGAGTGTTTTTTAGATGTTTTACTATACTCTCTTTTTAGCTGCTCGACCAGTGTAGATATAACTTCTTCCTCTGAAAGATCAAACATGATTCTGTTATTAGGGAAAAAATATGTTTCAGGATATAAGTATCCTTCAAGATTTTTTGGTCTTCCAATATCTAAGCCACTTATAAAGTTTTCATCATTGCACAAAGATATGAATTTTAGAGTATCAATTTTTAAAGTATGATATAGCTCTCTTGATATCTGATGCATAGTCCAACCCTCAAGTATAGTGACCTGCATCATATCTACCCTATCTCCAGTAATTTTACCCATCAAATCACCGATAGAATTAATATCCTCAAGGATATATCGCCCTGGCTTTATTTCCTTATCCTTCCCCGTAGCAACCATCATTATTTTTAAAATCTGTTTATTATTAAAACACGTCTCATCTTCTAAAATCTTTATTACTTTTGATAAGCTTGCCCCCTTTGGAATAATTAATTCATTAGATAGGCTACAGGAAATAGGGAAATTATATAGAGATAGATATACTAGAAAAAGTATAATACTTAAAAATAGAATCAATTTGCCTAGAAAATATTTGATTGGGTTTATCATAAAGTTCTATAATTTAAACATAAGTACTCTTTAGAGCGTAATACTTCTTGCATTTAGATTACTTATTATCATAATTTTGAAATATGGGGCAAAGAGCAAATAAGACTAGTATATTTCATTCTTGGCCTTTTAACAAAAAAAATTATATGCTTTTTTTAATAGGTCTTGTAACAATAATTCTTGGTTATATTCTAATGTATACGGGAGACACTTCAAGCTTTCAATCGATCGTGATCGCTCCTATCGTTCTTGTACTAGGTTACTGTGTTATAATTCCTATATCAATTATGATTAAATAAATTTGGGGTGGTAGTTCAATTTGGTTAGAGCACCTGCCTGTCACGCAGGACGTTGCGGGTTCGAGTCCCGTCCATCCCGCTCTATTAAGCCTCTGTTAATCCAGGGGCTTTTTTGTTATAAAAGCATCTATTCTATGGCATCATATCGCCATCATTAATATAGAGCAATCTAATTATATATTATTCTTAATTATTTAGCTCTAGGATTATTTGACAAGCATTAACTTTTGACTCGCAGTAAAGCTGTTTGTAGACATTCTAACAAAGTAAATACCACTTGCAAATGTATTTCCTTCACATATACCTGCACAATCTTCTAATGCAGTGCCACCACACTCACCTAAGCAATCATTATATATACAAGAATTATTATCTATATTCGCATCTGAATTATAGTTACATGCTTGGGAATCAAGGCATCCATGCACATTTCCTTGCTCTATAGGAGAATACTCATCAATACACCCAACAAGTAGTAATAAAGCAAGACCTATTGCCCGAAGTGAACCCTT
>CAZKFO010000078.1:0-7154 GCA_964552145.1 uncultured bacterium
TCCACCAAGCGTGGCTGGAATATATCGTTCTTATTTTTGCTGATCAAAATCTAAGCGATGAAGCTCAACTAGATTTTAGTCTAAACTTTGGGTCTCCGCCGAACCGGCCAATACATTCGAAGGGCACAAAATCCGATGAACAGATCCATAAGTCAGTCATGCTAGTTTCCAACATTCGCGATGACGGCAAGACGATTGGCTCCTTACCCGACGGAGAGATGCATTTTCACACTGACGGCGCGTACGAGCGTGATCCGTATCGATATACCATGCTTCACGCTCTAGAGGTGCCTACGCGAGGTGGGAATACACTTTTCGCGAATATGTATAAGGCATACGAAATTTTGCCAAAAAGCCTAAAATCAAAATTGGCGGCCGCAGACGCTAAACATGGGTTTTACACGGGTGTTGATGAGTCAAAACAAATGAGGACGAAGCTTGGTATACCGGAATATAATGGGACCGCAGAACACCCCGTATTTATTCGTCATGAGGAAACAGGGCGAACGGCGCTCTATGTTAGCCGCCTTTTGACAGAGGCACTTGTCGGGTTCACTCAATCCGAAAGTGAGAAAATCCTCTCGGAGTTATTTTATTATTCTGAAAAACCAGAGATTATTTACGAACATGTTTGGTCTCCGGGTGATTTTGTTGTCTGGGATAATCGATGTGCTAGTCATGCGCGCACAGACTTTGGCGCGGGAGAAAGGCGGTTGTTGCGCCGGACTACCGTACAGGGGACGAAACCTGAGCGCGCGATCGTAAATACCGCTGACTGAGTATTTTTCTTGTTTGCGGGCTAATACCCTCCCTGTTATACCGCAAATCAAATACAACTATAGGGTGGTATCATTGAAGATTGTGTGTCTCGATATGGAGGGCGTCATCGCGCCCGAGATATGGATAGAATTGGCAGAACGGACGGGAATTGATGACCTGCGACGCACGACGCGGGACGAACCCGACTACAATCAGCTAATGCAATACCGCCTCGATATCCTAGACAAAAACGATATTGGAATTAACACACTTAGGCCGATCATTGAGGAAATTGAGCCACTCCCGGGTGCACGAGAGTTTCTGGACGCTATCCGTCTAAAATACCAGTTAGTTGTTTTATCGGATACATTCTATGAGTTCGTTGGTCCTCTAATGATCAAGATGGGACACCCGACCTTATTTTGCCACCGCCTTAAGGTGAACGCAGAAGGACGCCTGTTCGGTTACGAGCTTCGAATGTCAAATCATAAAAAAGCAGCCGTTGAAGCCCTGCGCAAACTTAACTTTTACACTTGTGCCGCTGGCGATTCCTATAATGATACTCTTATGTTAGAGGCGGCAGATGTTGGTTTTCTGTTTCGTCCACCCCAAAATGTGATCGATGAATTTCCAGAATTTAAGGTCTTCACCGAATATAATAAGTTGCTTGCTGAGATCGATGCGGCGGAACCACTCTTTCAACAGGACGTGAGCGCTATCTCTGCTTGATAGTGATATGAAATATGACTGATCCACATAGAGCAGGAACCATGAAACGTCGACCGACAAGAGCGGTAAATGTCGGTGGAGTTATAATAGGCGGGGGTGCGCCCATTGTAGTCCAGTCGATGACGAACACCGATACTGCTGATATTGAGAAAACGACGAAACAGATAGTGTCTCTTGCGGGTGCGGGGTCTGAAATTGTCCGGATTACCGTTGATCGGGACGATGCTGCAAAGGCTGTTCCTCACATCAAAGATCGAATAGGACAATTAGGTATCGACGTGCCGTTGGTTGGCGATTTTCACTATATTGGTCATACGTTATTAAGTGAACACCCGGCGTGTGCGGAAGCACTTTCAAAATACAGAATTAATCCTGGCAATGTTGGGTTTGGTATGAAACGCGATACTCAATTTAGCTCAATGGTTGATATTGCAAATCGATATGAAAAACCAATTCGAATTGGAGTGAATTGGGGTTCATTAGACCAGACTTTGCTGACACAGTTGATGGACGAGAATACAGCGTCTAAGGCGCCTAAAAGTGCTTCAGAAGTTATGCAGGATGCAATGATTTTATCTGGTTTGGGTTCCGCCAGGAGGGCAGAAGAACTGGGAATGGCGAAAGACCGCATAATTGATTCGGCTAAGGTTTCCCATGTTCAAGACTTAATATCCGTGTACCGTGAATTGGCCTCCAAGTGTGATTATCCTCTGCACCTTGGGTTAACGGAGGCAGGGATGGGAACTAAGGGAATTGTTTCTTCCTCGGCCAGTATGGGAGTCCTGTTGCAGGAAGGTATCGGAGACACAATACGTATTTCTTTGACGCCAGCACCATCAGGGGACCGTACCCGCGAAGTGACCGTAGCCCAGGAACTTCTTCAGACCATGGGCTTACGGGCATTCATCCCGCTCGTTACGTCCTGTCCTGGCTGTGGGCGGACGACGTCCACAGTCTTTCAAGAACTTGCAGATCAAATTCAAAAATATCTTAGGGAAAATATATCGGAGTGGAAAAAAAAATATCGCGGTGTAGAAGAACTTAAGGTTGCTGTTATGGGCTGTATCGTAAATGGTCCAGGGGAATCGAAACATGCGGATATTGGCATTAGCTTACCCGGGACTGGAGAGGAACCGGTCGCTCCTGTATTTATCGATGGTAAAAAGGCTACTACGTTGCGTGGAAGTAATATTGTTAACGATTTCCAGAAGCTTGTTGAACAATATGTTAAGCAGCGGTTTAGCGCCTAGGTAGCGATAGGTGTTTTATGTTTATACAGACGCAGAAACTCGAAGATTCCGCCTTTATGGTCTTTACACCCGGCGAGCCTGTCTTACCTGCGGGCCGAGCTGCGATGGGTGAGGTGTTGGCGGCTAATAACTCTCCGTTAGCTCAGCGGCTTTTGTCTGTGGACGGTGTTGAGGGGGTATCCTTAGAGTTGAATAGTATCACGTTGCGAAAAGGTACCGACATCGAATGGTATCTTCTAAAGCCCGTGGTTTTTGGGACCATTATGGATTTTTACGCTTCAGGTGAGCCGTTGCTTGCTGACGAAGTGGAAATGAAGGTTTTCCAATTGTTAGAAGAGAGAATACGCCCGGCGGTCGACGGTTACGGTGGTGAGGTTTTGTTTAAAAAACTTGCTGACGATATTCTTACGTTAGAGCTTATTGGTGGAGGCGGTGTTCAAAAACGTTCGATGATGACCAATATTATCACCCATCATATTCCCGAAATTAAAGACGTGACCTGGGTGGGCACACCGGAACCTCCGGTAATCCCCGACTGGGTTTATAATGGGTCAGGAGAACTGCCTACAGGACCCGAAGCGGATGCAGTTATTCGTTTGCTTGATGAGAAGATAAATCCCGCGGTTGCTGCTCACGGAGGGAAAATATCGTTGATAGATATTACCGATCACGTTGCGTACGTGCGCATGGAAGGGGGATGTCAGGGATGCTCCGCTTCGGCTGTTACGCTGCAGCAAGGTGTGCAAAACGCTATTTTGTCCGAAGTGTCCACCATACAAGGTGTAATTGACGTGACCGACCATTCCATTGGCGCAAATCCCTTTTATAGCTGAGGATATGGCTCGCGCTACCTATTACATGGTAGAGATGAATTACCCGCATACGACGTCTGCGGAAAGAGAAGCCTTTGATGAGTTCTACCAACGTCACATCAACATGCTCCTGACGATACCGGGCTTTATAACGGCTCAGAGGTTTGTATGCTCCGCGAATGTTAAGGCACCATTTCTTGCGCTGTACCGGTTAGTGGGGCCGGATGTAATGACAAGCGATGGGTATACAAAAAAAGCGGGACGTATGTCCGTTGAACAAGAGTTTCGGGTTAAAATGACGAATTGGGATAGAAATCTCGTGCTGGGACCACGAGGAACATCGGCACCCGATCTCTCTGTAGACATGGGTACCCCGTTTACCTTGATAGACCGTTTATTTGATGATGCGCCACCATTACCGTCGAACTTCACCCCGCTGGAAATCGTTGGGCTGGATGCGACAATCGTGGAGCGGGGTGCGTGTGTCGGAGAGATAGGTTCGTTAACTGTTCGGGAGGGTTGGGAGGTTCGCGAATGGTGCCCTATCCATCCGGTGAGGCGTTCCGACGAATGATAATGCGGACGTTAGATAAGTTATGGATATGGAGCGCTTTAAGCTCCATACTGGTGTCATAGAGCACGAATAGTTATTTTAAAAACGATCGAACAATCAGGATAAATTACCATGCTTGCCTCTGTGGAGACGTTTATTGGGCATTTAAGACGCCTATATGATGAAGATCTAGATGATGTGACCCGCTATGAAAAAGCTCGCCCGGCCCTGCAAACGTTGCTCGCGGACCCGGAGTTAAAGAAGCGGGCGGAAACCTGGCCGTCTCGAAATGATCCAGAGAAGGGCCATTATGAAAACCTGCTGTTTTATGAGGATCCTGAATACGGGTTTGTGATAAATGCCCTCATTAAGGAAGCAGGCGAGGCGACGCCGATACACGATCACGGCGACGTTTTGACGGTGTATGGTGTTTTAGCGGGCGGAGAGACCGTGCGCCGATACCGTAGGACTGATGACGGCGCGGACGATGGGAAAATAGAACTTGAGATGGTTGGTGATCATGAAGTGGCGCCCGGCTATATAGATTTTGTGCCTCCGGGTGAAATTCACGTGGAATACAATGGGCCTCACCGCACGATTGGTATTATTGTACGAAATGGTAATGTTGGGAAAAACCTTCAGAATTGGTACGACAAACCCTCGGGTACTCGTGTACAGCGTTTTGGTCCTAAACAGGTACCGCATGAACTCGTGTAGGCTATCTGTATTAGTGAATTAGACATATATACGCTCAATATTGGGTTTTGAATGAAGTTTGGGTTCCAATTTTTTCCGGACATTAGAGAAGATATCAAGCCACCATCGCAGTATTACGACGAGGCGATGCGTTTGATTTCTTTGTGTGATGAATACGGTTTTTCCCATGTTCGCACAGTAGAACATTATTTTCATCGCTGGGGTGGTTACAGCCCAAATCCAATAATTTTTTTAACAGCTGCATCTCAACACACAAAAAACGCACGTATGATTACCGGGGCGTTGCTGCCCGCATTCAACAGTCCCCTAAAACTGGCTAGTGATATTGGTATGATGGATGCGATGTGCGGCGGACGTCTTGACGTGGGGTTTGCTCGCGCCTTTCTCCCTCAAGAATTTAGGCACTTTGAAGTTGATATAGATGAAAGCATAGAGCGTTTTGAAGAAGGTGTGGAACAGGTCAGGCTTTTGCTCGAAAACGAAAACGTCACGTCTAATGGTAAATTTCATAGTTTTGAAAAAGTGACAACGTTTCCAAGACCAACGCAAAAGCCTCGACCGGATTTTTATGTTGCTGCAGTAGGTACACCGGCGTCGTTCGAGCGCGCTGGAATAATGGGACACGGCCTTATGGCAATCCCCGGTGTGGGGTCAGATCCCGTGAAATTGCTGGAAACGTATCGGGGAGCGTGGAAACGGTCGGGACACAAGGGTTCACCAAAAACGATGATGGCGGTGTTTATGTACTGTCACGAAGACGGCACGGAAGCGAGGCGGCTGGCTAAGCCGCTTATTGAGGGGCATTTCGGTGAGATTGTGAGTGCTATGCTGGAGTATAACAATGGCTCGCCGTCGGATGCGTATCAAAACTATGATACAATGCGAAAAAAAATTGTCGCCCAAACTATGGAGAGCCAAATTGATTGCGGCGCTGCATTTGTCGGCACGCCGTCAGAAATAATAGAGCAATTAGAGGTTTTTAACGAGGCTTGCGAGGGATGTGACGAAATATCTATGCAAGTCAATTATTTCGGCATGGATGTAGAGACCGCAGAGGCTTCTATCCGGTTATTCGGCGATACAGTAATTCCACACTTCGACTCTGGCCGTAGGATGGGAACCGCATAGAAGTTATTTTATGAACCCTCACTCACGGTCCATGTGCGGCCTTTCCGCAGCATTTCATTAATTGTTCCCTGCGGTGTTTTTTCTCTAATTGTTGTTAACTGTTCGTGTACCGCCTCATCATAAGACTGGCTTGGGTTGTTGTAGAGAACGCCTAGCGCAACCGGAAATTCGGGCTGCGTCATGTCGGCCAACATCATCGCTAACATTTTATTCTTTTCGTCGTGGATCAGCACGTCTTCCTCACTAATACCGTCCTCTCCAATAGTCACAATGCGAATACCAAAACCATCCTCAGATTTTGCTATCCCTTTATTCCCATCTGCACCAAAAACTAGCGCTTTTCCGTGCTCCACTGTGATGGACTTGTCATTAACAACTTTTTTGTCAGTCCAGCCATCGAAGACACCATCATTATAAACAATGCAATTTTGAATTATTTCCACAAAAGACGCACCTTTATGGGCGTGGGCAGCCTTGAGGACGCCTGGCATGTGTTTTTGATTGGTGTCGAATGTCCGCGCAACGAAACGGGCCCCGGCTCCGAGCGCAATATTCAAAGGTGCAAGCGGAGAGTCAACAGATCCCTGAGGTGTTGAAGGTGAACGAGTTCCGAGCTGGCTTGTTGGTGAATATTGACCCTTCGTCAGGCCATAGATTTCATTGTTGAACAATAACATATTCAGATCAACGTTTCGGCGAATAGCATGCATTGTATGATTTCCGCCGATGGAGAGAGCGTCGCCATCACCCATTACGACCCAAATATCGAGTTCGGGATTGGCAAGCTTTGCCCCCGTTGCTAGCGCTGGAGAGCGACCGTGAATGGTATGAAAACCATAAGAGGCCATGTAATAAGGAAATCGTGCAGCGCAACCGATGCCTGAGAAAAAAACTAACTTCTCTAACGGAATTTGTAACTCGGCCAGTGTCCGGTGGACACCTTTTACTATGGCGTAATCTCCGCAACCCGGGCACCAACGAACCTCTTGGTCAGAGGCATAGTCGTTGGGTTTTAACGCTTCGATAGGTGTTTCGACATTCATAAGCTTATCCTTCTATCCGCGAGCGGATATCGCGTTCAAGGGTCGAGACCTTAAACGGTTGACCCGTGATTTGTGTTATGCTTTCGGCATCAACCAGATACTTGTCTCGGAGTACGTGCACCAATTGCCCGTTGTTCATCTCTGGTACCATGACCTTTTCAAA
>CAZKFO010000079.1:0-6286 GCA_964552145.1 uncultured bacterium
TTTTGAACGTCCAAACTGGAAGGCTTTATTCCCCCCAGCCTGCATGGTCCGAAATATCCAAAGCCAGAAAGCCAAGAATAGTAACCAGGGTAACATCCCTAGAAGGATTGATCCCCATCCCTGTGTTTCCAGTCTTCCTGAAATTTCGACGCCCTGTTGCTCCAATTCAGCCAATAGCTGAGCGTTCATCTCTCCGGGAAGCATCGTGGTGAACCTTTGAAAATTCTCCCCGTCAGAGACATAAGGAACCCTCAATTCACCCTCTATTTTCTGGCTTTCAACAACTGTCACTTCTAAGATGTTGTCTCTAGACAACTGACTTCTGAATTCAGTATAAGTGAATTCTGCAACCCCACTTTGCTGATTACTGAATAGTTGGCTGGACATCACGATCATTATGAACAAAAGAACCCATACAGCACCAGTTTTGGAAAACCTGGTCATTGGCGAACTTTCATTAGATTTCGGTGGCTGATTTTTTTCCGTCATATTTGTTTAAGAAACCATTTAGATTGTTGTCATTACCATCTCAAACTCGCTATATCGAGGGCAATAAGGAAGTTGCTTATCCAAACCTGAAAGGCCGAACAACTAGCCGACTCATCAAATATTAACTAAGACTTCACCGAACTCGAGACTGACATGGAAAACATCCCGGTTTCTTTACCCGCAATAAACAAAGAAGTTCTGGAAACACCAGGAATCCACAAGGTCCTTCCCACAGCATCAACTACTACCGGTGTTTCGAATCGGTGTTCAACCGATATTTTCTTCTCAGAAAAGATTTTTTTTAACTTTTTTGATCCGTAAGAATATGTAATTTTATCACCTGGATTCCAATTTCTAACGCACAGTGGAAATGCAAGTTGTTTTAAACAGAAAACCTCACACCAAGCATCTTCCAAGACAACCTCTGTTGACCAAGAGGTTGTCCATCTTTTTCTTCCTAGAGTTAGGTCAGCAATGCCAACGCCTGGAGCTTCTATTACGAATGATTCTCCCATCAGTTTCGATTCGGTTTTCACTAACAACAATTTGTCAAAGGAGCGAATTAACGACATCGAACCTCCTATATTCATACGATTTCCACTTTGTGATTTCCTAGAAAACACCAATGCCGATCTTGTGGCGCTCTCACTCAGGTTGACAGCAAATTGTTGGCACAGTTCTCGCAGTATTATAGCGCAAGCTTCATCGTTAAAAGACAAGAAAAGCTTTCGGTCTAGAATCATCCTGTCTGAGTCACTGCTTAATATTAAATCAGCGCAAATTTTTTGAAGCACTGAACTCCAAGCATTCCGATGCTCAGTAGCAATCTGGCTGAGTCTTATTAAAGAATGTCGAGCAGCTGGGGCAACATTCTCCTCAATTTGAGGCAGAATTTCGTTGCGCAACGCATTTCTAGCAAATCCAGAATCGAAATTGGTGGGATCTTGGAGAGCCTGAATTCCCATCCTCTTTGCATATTCCTCTAGTTCATCCCTAGAGAAAGGAAGTAAAGGACGCAGTATCGCTGGTGACCTAGATTCCAAAATACCATTCAAACCCCACACACCCGTCCCGCGTAGAATCCTGAATAAAACTGTTTCGGCTTGATCATCGGCATGGTGGGCAGTAAGAACCCAATCCAAATTTAAAGAATCCCTTGTATCCTCTAGAAACTTATACCTGGCTATTCTCGCGTCATTTTCACTAGATAGCATGTAGTCGGCTCGTCCGATCTCACAACGAATTCCCCAAGCTTGGGCCAGGCCTTTAACCCACAAAGCATCAAGATGACTTTGGCTTCGCATCCCATGATCGAAATGCCCAATAACAATATTCAAACCAGCAAAAACGGGGTCGAAGTGGAGTAGATGTAATAAAACCAGAGAATCCAGACCCCCAGAAACACCTACGAGTAGTCCATGGTCCCTGGAAAATAACTTCTTTTCTTCCACGTGTTCCTGGAATCTATAGTTTAAGTCACATAGCATGGGAAAATCTCTTGCTATGTACATCTTCCAGGACCTTGTAAAGAATATCCAGACGGTCTGATTGGATGCCATCTACACCCCAAGATAGAAGTCTTCGGATATCTTTCTCTTCGTCAACTACCCAGACGTGGACCGGAATATTCAAATCGTGCGCATCCCTTACAAAATCAGGAGTTACGACCCTTAATCCATTCCAAATCTCTGGAACCTGCAGGGCATCAAATGTCGGGTTATAAAACCGTAATAATCCCAAATGCCTGGCGGCCCAGAAACTAGCTATATTTCTCCTGGAAGCACCCCAAGGCCCTTCGTATAAATCAATTTTTTTTCGATCAGCTTCTACCTTGGCAGCTAGAAGTACTCGTCCCTCAGCATTCTGTCTATTTATTACCTTGAGTAAAGGCCCGGCTACTTCAGGACATTTTGCCTCTACATTGATCCGTGTATGGGGAAAAGCTTCGAGAACTTCTTCCAAAAGTGGAATGCGAACACCCTTACCTCTATAACTGATTTCGTTCTCAATGTCTCTAAAATGATAACCCGCATCTAAAGTCTTTATTTCGGACCATTTCATTTGACTAATTTGACCAGACCTGTCACAGGTGCGGTTGCTCGTAGCATCATGAACCAACACCACCCTGCCATCCGATGTTAACCTGGCATCCGTCTCTAGAATGTCAGCACTCCAGGTTTCCACAGCTTGTTGAAACGCTTCCATGGTATTTTCAGGCGCTAACTTAGCTCCACCTCGATGCGCAATCAGTAAAGGAGCTCCAGCAAAGTATGCATGTCCAGCCCTTACTCTTTCTAAGTTTTTCACAAGCCTATCAGATCCATGATATCATCAAGTCCACAATAGAATTTCTTTGAAATCAACACCACCGTCATTTTTTCACCAGAATCGGATAAATGAGGCCCCCCTGATACTGATCTACGAGAGTTAAGGGTAATAGCGGAGGAGGGATTTGAACCCCCGACCTTCGGATTATGATTCCGCTGCTCTAACCAACTGAGCTACTCCGCCCGACTTATTGCGTTCCTAAAACCTCAAAAGAGTGTTGTAAGGTGTCAAGACAAATTAATGCTTATTAGAAAATCTCTGAAATGCTATAAATCCAATTTTTCACCCAGGCTATTTTCAACGATTTTGAAAATTTTCGACCGAGTCTCTTGGTTCAGCTACCCTGTACAAGATTTCTCCGGGCAGGATCATTCCATACCTCTCTCTTGCCAATCGTTCTATAGTGGCTGAATCTGCTTCCAACTTCTGTACCCAACTCTTGAGAGAATCATTCTCATGCTTGAGTTCATCTAACTGCTTTTTTAATCCTGTCTGTTCTTGTCGGATCTTTCTTACTTGAAGTACACTATATTCCCCGCCAAAAACAGCTATGTAAGCAGAGATGATAATGAAGACCCAAACGACAATTTTTTTCATTGTCTCCAGAGATCCTTTCCGGAATAATAAGCATTAGATCCTAAGGCTTTTTCGATCCTCAGTAGTTGATTGTACTTTGCGACTCGGTCACTTCTACTTGCGCTACCAGTTTTTATTTGTCTCACCCCTGTAGCAACAGCCAGATCAGCTATGAAAGTGTCTTCTGTTTCTCCCGATCTATGAGATATTACCGAATGATATCCAGCCTTTCTTGCCAATTCTATAGCGCTCAATGTTTCCGTTAGAGTTCCTATCTGATTCACCTTGATCAGTATACTATTAGCCACTGATTCATTTACACCGCGATTCAGTCTATCGACGTTGGTTACAAAAATATCATCTCCAACTAACTGGACATCTTTACCTACGACGGACGTTAGGTCCTTCCAACCGGACCAATCATCTTCATCCAAGGGGTCTTCCATGGATTTAATAGGATACTTGTCAATCCAACCACTCCAATAATCGATCATCTCGTTCGAATTCATCTTGTTGCCAGAAGACCAACGAAACACATATTCGTTCCCTTCTAGCCATTCTGATGCAGCTATATCTAGAGCTATGACAACCTGTTCCCCTGGTGTGAAACCAGCTCGGTCAACAGCCCTTATTACTAGCTCTATCGCTTCCTCATTACTTGCCAAATCGGGGGCGAAACCCCCTTCGTCACCCACCGCAGTATTCAAACCGCTTTCCGACAGTAATTGTTTGAGTTCGTGGAAGATTTCTACACCGCAACGCAACCCTTCAGAAAACGACTCAAACCCGACTGGCATGACCATAAATTCCTGTATGTCGACATTGTTAGACGAATGCATGCCACCATTCAGTATATTCATCATTGGTACTGGAAGGCTACTTGGCATAGTTCCGCTCAAATACCTGTACAAAGCTAATCCTTCACTCAGGGCGGCGGCCCTGGCCACCGCTATTGACACACCTAAAATACCATTGGCTCCTAATCTAGCTTTGTTTGGGGTGCCGTCCAAAGCAATCATTATGCCGTCCAGTTCCTCCTGATTTGTAACCTCTAAACCGCGGATTGCATCACAGATCTCTCCATTGACCGATTTCACAACCCCAAGAACGCCTTTTCCACCATATCTAGCGGGATCATTATCTCTTCGCTCAACCGCCTCGTATTGACCAGTTGAAGCTCCACTTGGCACTGAAGCGCGTCCCTTATGACCGCTGTCTAGCGTCAACTCTACCTCAATAGTAGGATTGCCTCTTGAATCTATAATTTCTATTGCTTTGACATCTTCAATTAAAGGCAACTGCAGTTCCTCCCATGTAGCTTGCCAGGATGAAATCCAGCACCTCTTCCTGAGCCCCCAAGTAACACTCTATTCCTCCTTTAATTCAGCCACTTTTCTTTGAGCAACTGTTCTCAAATAGTCTCTATCCTCATAACTCTTTCCAAGAACATCAATAGGCTTCCCGATTCTAATCTTAATTTCACCTTTACCAATGCTATAGGATCCCTTTGGCATAATCTTTCTACTGCCAATTATGGCCACGGGAATAATAGGGGTGCCAGCCTCAATTGCCAAAATAAATGGCCCTTTCTTAAAGGGTTGTAATTTACCAGTCGCAGACCTAGTCCCTTCGGCAAACATTACCACATGCATGGATTGGTGACGCATTTTTTCAACCACAGAGTTTAGAGATCGAATTGCTGAATCTCTGTTCCTTCGATCTATAGCAACATGGCCACAAGCCTGCCACGAAGAACCAAACAAGGGAATGTTTGCCAACTCCCTTTTCCCTACGAATTTAGCACTTACACGTAACCAGACGGCCAATGCAAAAACATCAAACCATGACTCATGATTGGCGACCACCACACAGGAATTCGACCTTTCCAGATTTACAACTCCTTCAACTACCACGGAAACACTAGACAATTTTAAAAGTTTACGAGCCCAATTCCGGGATGCAGAATCGCATACAGCACAAAAGGTTTTTTCACTTGCAAACGCTGACAACAAAGAGATTTTGACAACATAGTAAGCAGTTATCAGACCTCCCAAAGTCACTATCCACAATGACCTTATCACTACGGCTCCTGGTGGGAGAAGTGGTCAAAACCAGATATACCCTTCATCAACAAAGCAGAACCTTCTCCGACAACGCTAACTCCTGAACCTTCTTGCACGTAGCCCACTTTGGTTATACTCAAACCGAATTTTTCTTGAAATTTTGTTAAAAAAGGATCTAATGCTCCCTTCTTAGTGGCAAAGCACAATTCGTAGTCTTCCCCTCCAGAAATTCCAAGACTTAGAGCATCGCTGTGGTGAAGTGCTGGATGCAAAGGAACTTCTTTAGATTCCAAGACAATGCTCACCTTTGAGGCTTGAGCTAGGTGGTTTAAATCCCCAAGGAGCCCATCAGATATATCTATCATGGCCTTTATTCCTGCTTTCTGAACCAACCACTGAGCCTCCTCCACCCGAAAGGGAGGTTTTGCAAAAGCATCCCTAAGGCCTTTATTGGGCTCACCTCCTGTCAACCAAGTCTTCACCGCCCCCGAGGAACCCCCTAACACTCCAGTGACCCAGATTTCGTTTCCTGGATCAACTCCTTGTCGAGTAATGAATTCATAGGGTTCCCCAATGACAATGACGGCTATGCCTATTGGCCCAGGTGACCTGCTCAGATCTCCCCCCATTAACGATGCTCCAGCCTTCTTTAGAGCTCTTTGGATACCACTTTTCAACTCTTCGATCACAGTTTTAGAGTCTTCCTCTGGAATAGCCAAAGACACCAGTACTCCAAATGGGCTAGAAGCCATGGCCGCAAGATCACTGATCGCCACCATTACAGCCCTAAAACCAATCTCTTCCAGACTGATCCAATTGCGACGAAAGTG
>CAZKFO010000079.1:6324-6977 GCA_964552145.1 uncultured bacterium
AATCGGTACTGATAGCAGTTTTTTCATTTTTAAATACTGCACCATCATCGCCCGGCCCCAGTAGGATTCGTGAATCCATCTTCTCTGCACCACTCAGAATTCTCGCTATCAAATCTGACTCTGTATTCAGCTTTTCTGGATTTAAATAGTCCTTCCCTACTATCAAATTGTTGTCCTTCATCTTGGAACATCCTGATCAAAAACAACAAAAGGAAGGTCTAGATCAGTCTCTCCACTTCCTTCCTCTTGCCACACTTCCGCCAATTTTGGCAGTATATCGGTTGGAATAAGGCTAGGACCTAAACCTGTGTTTACCGCCGCTCGTCCGACCATATATAAGGATAGAGCTCCAGCACAAGCGGGTTTTAGTCCCTGTGCTAAAAGTGCGCCAGCAAAACCAGTAAGCAGATCTCCCATGCCAGCTGCGGCAAGGTCAGAACTGCCCATGCTGTCTAAAAGAGCTGTACCCTTTGGGGGAACGACCATAGACGGCAGTCCCTTCAACAAAACTGTGGCCCCAGTAGCCTCTGCAAAACTCTTGGTCACACCTAATCGATCGGAATCAATATCGTGAGCGGTAACACCCGAAATCCGAACCATCTCTCCAAGATGTGGAGTCAAAAGAACTTCTCTTTTGGAAGTCCACTCCTCTA
>CAZKFO010000080.1:0-6960 GCA_964552145.1 uncultured bacterium
TATCTTGAAACTTACTTTCAAATAAAAAAACTATCTCATGCATATTCTTCTCATTAAATGTAAATATACTTTCAAATGTTGATAATAGCACTAGATCAACAATTTTTGCAGATAGCTCCTCAATAAACTCTCTTTTTAGGGCAGATGAAGATTCTTCTGAGAATTCAATACCCCCACCTATGAGCCTATAAAATTTCTCTTTCGTGATATCATCTTCACGTTCATAAACAAGAATATTATTATTATTTCTTATTATGGAAATTGCAATAGGACGAATTCTATTATTATATAATTCTAGCATATCAAGCCATATCCTCCCCTTCTAGGATCCGCGACTGCCTCACTCTGAGATACAGAATTAACTCCACCAAAAAATAAATTTTTATCAGAGAAAGCATTAAAGCTAAGATGTTTGCTATTTAAGATATCCTGATCAAAGTTTATTCCTGGTTCAAAATGCAAATCATGATCTTCTAAATGTATTCTAGGAGAGCAGATTGAATCTTCTAATGACATCCCTTTGACAAGATAATTAAGTATGACCTGCACTATAGCAGAACGAATTCTATTGCTTCCTGCACTACCTAAAACTAAATCAACAACACCTTCCTTGCTAAGTAGTATACTAGGAGAGATTAATGTTGGTAGCCTTTTAGAATTACTCCAATTATGAAAACCTAAAGGATTTAGGTCTTCCTCACCAAGCATATTATTTAATATTATTCCAGTTCCGGGTAAAACATGTCCACAACTTTCACCATTTGTCGTTGTAACACTCGCTGCATTTCCATCTCCATCCAATACACTGACATGAGTAGTAGAACCAAACTTATTATCTTTAAATGAGCCGATAAAGTTCAAGATGTTTTTATTTGCAATCTGATAGTATTTATTCACAACCTCTTCATTTAAGATTCTATTTAATTGATGTTCATCATCTGGATTCTTAAAATATTCAAATCTGACTTTGGTTGTAGCTGCCATGAGATATACTAAAAGATTATGATTAAAGGAGTATGTTTCATTAATCCTATGTAGCATTCTTAAGAGAAAAACTATTAGCGTACCACCTACACTAGGAGAAGGATTGGTGTATAGGAGCTTACTATTTATTACTTGTTTTAATGGCTCTCTCTCTACAACTTTATAATCAAGAAGATCTTTTTTAGATATGAGACCATCATCACCAAGGTAATTAATCATTTTATGGCCTAGCTCTCCTTCATAAAAAGGCCTATCTCCATCTTCTGCAATCCACTCTATAAATTCAGCTAAATCTTGATTTTTAAAAATATTCCCTTCAGAAATAAGATTTCCATCTTTAAAGAATAGCTTCTTAGAAGCCTCAGATGTTTCTAATATTTTCTGTAGTAGTGAAGTTATATAGGATTGTGACTTACTAAGTTTAGCTCCATTCCTTGCAATTTCAATAGCAGGCTCACACACAATCCTAAATGGAAGTTTGCCTAATCTTTTATGAGTATGTAATAATCCCTTTACATTACCAGGAACAGCTACAGAACCTTTGCCAATATGAAATGTCTGAGTAGTATCTCCAAAATTTATATCTGTTTTATAGAATTCAAAGGATCTATTATCCTTTAAAGAAGGAGCATTAACAAAAAAATCAAATAGTATGGGCTTCTCACCACTTTTATAAGCTAGCATCGCACCACCACCAGCCATACTAGTTAAGTTGACTTCAGAGGTCATTGATGTCATTACCGCGCAAATAGCAGCATCAAATGCATTTCCTCCTAGTTTTAAAATTTCTGAAGCAGCTTCAGTTGCTTCTTTTGATCCAGTTGATATTAATCCTTTATTCATAATTCTAATTGATAAGATATTATGATTTTATAAAGAGATGGTCTCAGAATTATGTTCAAGAATTGATAGCCAATTCAAGTACTTATCATTCCTTCCTAATACTAGATCCATATAAGCCTTTTTAAGAGTGAGAGTTACTTCTCCAGGACTTCCATTAGTAATTAATCTGTCTTCAACTGATCGAACAGGTGTAACCTCTGATGCTGTGCCTGTAAAGAAAATTTCATCTGCAGATAGTAATTCCTCAATAGCAAATGCATGTACTTCTGTTTTGATATTCATGTCATTACATAGTGTTAAGATAGTATCTCTTGTTATACCTAATAGAATTGAAGATTTTTCATCATTAGTATGTACAACACCATCTTTTACGTAAAAAAGATTCTGCCCTGAACCTTCTGCTACATTACCATCAACATTCAATAAAATAGCCTCATCATATCCTCTTTTTTTAGCATCTGTGACAGATAACATTGAATTCATATACTGGCCTGATGCCTTAGCTGTGCTTGGCATAGCCTTATAAGAAAATTTCTGATATGGAGAAATTGTTACGTTAACACCTTTTTCAATGCCATCGTCACCTAAATACGCCCCCCAGTAGAAACATGCAATAGATATGTTTACTGGACATTGCTTAGGATTAACTCCTAATGTATCATAACCATAAAATACAATCGGACGGATATAGCAGGATTTTAAATTATTCTTAAGTACTATATCTTTGCAGCCATTTATAATATCATTCTTTGGAATATCAATCTGAATATTATACTGGTTAGCAGATTCATATAGACGATCAACATGGTCTTCTAATCTAAATATTGAAGGGCCTAGGTCTGTTTCATAGCACTTAATACCTTCAAAAACTCCACTACCATAATGAATTACATGAGACATTACATGAGTTTTTGCCTCTTCCCATGGAATGACTTTCGAATTATACCAGATCAACTTTGAATAATCAGCCATATAAACCGTTTAATTAATAAGCAAATTTACAATATCATTACCTTTTTATTGATTAAAATATGCTATTTATATAAAGCTAAGGCTATACTAATTTGATTTTACCTAGTAGTATATCTCGGAACATAGCTAAGTCTCCAAATAAACTATATACTGGATAGCTAAAAGTAGCGGGTTTATTTTTCTCGATAAAATAATGGCTAATCCAGGCAAACCCATAGCCTGACATAAAGGTCAAGATCAGATAGAGGCTATTATAGGTAAATAAAAAAGAAAATAGGTAGTATATTGCCAGAAACGTTCCTATGAAGTGTAGTATTTTAGTCCCTTTCTTTGAATGTTCTTTTAAATAATATGGATAGAACTCAGAAAAAGATGAAAATCTATCACTCACTACTATTTAGATGATTTCTTAGTTGGCTTTGTATTAACCTTATCTACAGAGGTATCTGAACTAGTAGAAATCTCACGTGATTTAATTTTATTATTAGATTCTGCACCTTTTTTCCTCTCACTCCTATGCAGCCTCTTTCTCTCTTTTTTTAAATTATACTGGCTTTCTCTAGGATCTAGATAATCCATATTTTTCTTATTAAGAGGCTTGGTCTTCATCGTTTTTTTAATCTTTTGAGGATATCTTCCTCTAATTTTTTCTACTTTATTTTTAAAAAAACTAGACAATACTTGCATTTCCTGCTCTTAATTGCTGTCTCTTATCAGCATACTTATTACGAATCTGATCCTTCGCATTATTATAATCTTTTTTTAATTGAGAAATTGCTCTCTGAACTTCAGGGTCATCACTCTCTAATTCTTCAATGAAATTTTGTTTATTCTTCACTTTCTCATCTTGACTTAATGCTGGATCAGTAGAAGCAAATAATGAGAAAGAAACTAATAAGAAAATATTTATTATATACATGTTTAAAATCTCCTGTTTTTATATAATACTCTCTAGACTTTGATATGCTTCCATTTACCTTGCTTGAATCTAAATATAATCACAATAACCTCAAATATCAAATATGCAGAAAATGCTAGCCAAGGTCCCCAAACTCCAAACTCTAATATAATTCCAAGTAAATAACTTAAAGGCACAAATATAACCCAGCTTGCTATAATCCCCATTAGCGCTGTAAACTTAGTATCACCAGCTCCTGAAAGAGCAAACCATAGAGTAATTGCAATCGCATCAATGAACTGTAGTAATCCTAGAAATCGTAATATATTTATCCCTGTAATAATAACCTCAGAATCTGATGTGAATAATGGAAGAATATAATGAGGAAAACAAATAAAGATTAGCCCCATGCTAGACATAAAGATAAATGCCCCTCTTAATCCTTCATAGATAGATTGAGTTGCTTTATCAACTTCTTTTTTACCTAAATACTTTCCCACAAGTGTCGCGCATGCTTGGCCAAAACCAACAGCAGGCAAAAATGATGCATGTGCAATTGCAAAAACTACCTGTGTCGCTGCAAGTTGAATCGTCCCAATCATACCCATAATTGTATAGAACATTAAAAAAGATATATTTAATAATATTTCACTAATTGCTTGAGGATAGCCCAATACAAATTGTCTTTTCATCATATGAAAATCAATTGTAAAAACGAATACCTTATATCTATTTGCAATTTCACTTTTAAATAGATATAAAAAATAAGATATAAACATTAATATGGAAGATAGGAGTGTTGCATATGCTGCCCCTTTAACTCCCATCTCAGAAAACTCATACCAACCCCATAGATACTTTAAAACTCCAAGTCCAGAAGAATCAAAGAAGTAGTTAATATTTTCGCTCCCATATATAAGAGCTGCGTTTAGATAGACATTGACTAAATTAGATAAAATCGTGATATACATTAGGACTCTAGTCCTTTCAATACCAGTATAAAAACCTTGAAAAACGAAAGAAGCTGTTGAAAAATAAATTGATAGGGATACCAGTGAAAAATAATTAATACATAGCGGAATAACTTGAATATCACTTACAAATAGAGGAACAATGTAATTTGAAAAATGGTAGGCTCCTAATGAGATTGGAATTGTAATTATAAAACACATGAGCTGTCCATTTCTCATTGCGGTACCACACTGATCTAATTTATCTTCTCCCAATCTTCGTGCTACAACAGATTGGGTAGCAATTCTCAATCCTATTCCTACACTTACCGCAATCCATATCATCATTCCACTCATTGCAACCGCAACCAAGGAATTTTTTCCTAAAAGTCCCACCATAGCAGTGTCTGTTATATGCATAAAAACCCTACTAAGGTTACTAATTATAACAGGAAGGGCAAGTACCATTACCTCTTTAAAAATTTCTTTATTGTAAGGAAATATTAGCGACTTCACGCTAGGAATCAGCAGAGTTCTTAATTAATTGAATATAGAACTGAATCATATCTAGATATGATTCAATAGAAATTTTTTCATTGTAACCATGTATCATTGATATATCAGATGCTGATAATTTTATAGGCATGAACCTATAAATATCTTTAGAAATAGATTGAAAATATCTTGAATCAGTAGTTGCTACCACCAATCCTGGAGATACAATAACATCATTAAAAATCTGTTTGATCGTTTTATGTATAATATCAAATGAAGAGGAAGATGAACTTGATATATTTGAGGGCTCTGAGTATACGCTATCATCTAGGACCTCAACCTTAATACTTTGATCATTAATTGTATTTATTACATGCTCTTTTACTTTTTTAACACTATCTCCCTGTCTTATTCTAAAGTTAACTATCACACTCGCCTCAGATGGTAAAACATTAGATTTATTACCGCCAGATATTATAGTTGGAGCCATTGTAGTTCTCAGCATTGCATCCGTTGCGGGGACCTCTTCTAGACTTGCAATAATTGAAGAAGAAAGCAATGTCATATTTGATATTACAAATTTATTTTCCATAGACATCTCAGGACCAATATGAAGAAGGAAATCTTTCACTGGAGATGTTAATTTTGCTGACATCTGATTTCTTCCAAGAGAATGTATAGCGCTAGATAGTTTTCCGATTGTAGTTGATTTTCCTGGCATAGATGAATGACCTGAGCTATGCGTACTAGTAAGTTTTAATGATAAATAACCTTTTTCAGCAACCCCAATAACTGCTACTGGATAAGAGATATCTGATATAATTCCATCTGTTATAATCGATCCCTCATCAAGAACATAATCAAAATAAACTCCTCGCTTCTTTAATGACTCTGCCACTATAGCATTTCCCTCAACCCCAGAGTTTTCTTCATCATGACCAAAACTTATATAAATATCTCTCTCTGGTTGAAATCCAGACTCAAGCAGGTACTCTACAGACTCTAAAATTGATATTAGACTTGACTTATCATCTATTGCTCCCCTACCATGGATGAAATTATTATTTATCGTGCCTAAGAAAGGGGCTTCACTCCACTTCTCTAAATCGCCAGCAGGTACAACATCCATGTGAGCCATTAATAGAATTGGATTACTAGATGTCGTATTCTTTCCTTCCCATTTGAGTAGCATTGTATAGCCTGAAAATATTTCTTCTTTTAGATTCCTAAAAGTTTTTGGATATGTTCTTCTTAAAAACTTATGAAAAGCAAGAAAGGTAATAGCATCCACACCATCTGAATTTTCGTCCGATATGGTTTCATAGGTAATTGCATCAGATAGGTTTTTTATAACTCTATTCTCATCAATTTTTACTTTTTCAACTGGTAATAAGTTTATCTGTCTAGATGAAAATTCGGTCATAGACCAGGCCATCCATACGAATAGAACAAATAAGGATAAGAATACAAATAGTATAAAATTTTTAATCATGTCGTGACTTCATAAAATTAAAATAGGTATTAACATTTAAATTAACACAATAAATATTAATATGTTTCAATTAATTTTAAGAATCAAGAATGATAGATATTAATCCAACGACATCGAGAATATTTATCTCAGAGTCAAGATTAATATCTCCGGTGGATAAATTTGGAGGATCATCACCAAGTGCCATATTTACTAATAAAATAACATCTAGTATATTAATAGTAAAATCACCGTTTATATCTCCAAGTAAATACTCATTAAATGATATGGCTTCCAGTTTAAAATCATCAATAGCAGCCTCAACCAATGAGCCTCCAGATCCAGCA
>CAZKFO010000081.1:0-6666 GCA_964552145.1 uncultured bacterium
AATTGGAAAGAAGGGTAGTTAAAAAACTTCAATTGATAATAAGTCAGTTTGAAGATATTGCGTTAAAATATGGGCCAGAATCTTCTAAAGAGTTAAAAAATAGAATTAATAAAATAATTAGAAGATTTGACAGAGAATTTAAAACAATCTTAGATAACAATTTTGAAGAGTTTTGGAATAATAAGGCATCTAATGAAAAATCAGATTTAGGTGACTTGAAAGATGCTAAAGTACCAAAATTTTTAAAGAATTATAAAAAGTAACTTATTTCTGTGCTAGATGGGGAGTTAGCGGTTCCTTGTAACCTGAAAACCGCTTATGCAGGGTTGAATTCCGATGGGTGGGTTTTGCTGAGTCTAGTAGTTGGTATAAGCGGTGTTGACCCTTTTAGCTCTGCGCAATGTTATAAGCTTTAACTCCGTCAGATCCGGAAGGAAGCAGCGGTAGAGTTTATTTTCATGTGCCGTAGAATACTGAAAGTGAGCTGGCTGTACAAAGTATTATTCTAACAGAAAATTCTACCATCGGTGCACAGATAGGAATATTAATATGTCTTATCAAATACTATCACTGAAATGGAGACCTCTTTCTTTTGACCAGATTATTGGTCAGTCTCATATTACTCAGACATTATTGAATGCGATATCAATGAATCGCCTCGCTCAAGCATTTTTATTTTCAGGTCCAAGAGGTGTTGGAAAAACTACTACTGCACGAGTTTTAGCCTCTACCATTAATAAAATAGATAATTATAGTAACTGCCTTGATATTATTGAAATGGATGGAGCATCAAACAGAGGGATTGATGAGATTAGAGAGATTAGAGAGTCTGTTAAATTCCCTCCTACATCTGTTCAGTACAAAGTTTATATTATTGATGAGGCTCATATGTTAACAGATCAGGCATTTAATGCATTATTAAAAACTCTTGAAGAACCACCTCCAAATGTTATCTTTATACTTGCTACTACTGATCCTCAAAAAATGCCTCAAACCATACTTTCAAGAACTCAACGCTATGATTTCTCAAGAATTTCAGTTGACTCAATTAATGAGAGACTTCAATTTATTCTTAATGAAGAAAACATAGAATTTAGTGATGAAGCACTTCAGTTAATTGCTCAAAAGGCTGATGGTAGCATGAGGGACGCATTAAGTATTTTAGATCAGGTTATAGCATTTTCAGAAAAATCTATTAGTATAGATAGCATAAGTAAGGCAATAGGAATTATTAGTGATGATGATATGTATGAGCTTTTCTATGAGATTATTAATAACAATATAGATAAGTCAATTATGCTATTCCATGAAATCCTAAACTCTGGGATATCTCCTTCTGTTTTTCTGGATAATTTTTGTTCATTTCTCAATAATTGTATGTTAATTAAAATAAATAAAAATAATTCTAATATCTTTCTATCAAAAAAAATAAAAAGTCAGATATTGGCTCAAAACTCAACTACCTATCTAGATTGTTTAAGAATGTTAAATATAACGTTAAATTTAAGTAGTAGAATTAAGACAATAAGCAATCCTAGAATATCGATAGAGGTGCTTATTGCTAAATTGATTTCTATGAATCCACAAATATCTCCTAAAGATACATTAGTTAATAATAATCAAAAGTCTTCTAGTGATAATAGAGAAGCAATGTCAGAAAAAGAGTCAAATAATCCAGTAAAGGAAGATGTATCTAGCGATGATAAGAATAATAATCAAGTAGATGAGGATAAAACTGAAGAATATAAAAGTGAGGCTTTTAGTCAAGTTAAAGAAACTAAAAAAATAAATTTAGATATTAATACCATTACTTCTAAATGGGATCAGGTACTAACTAAGCTCGATAAAAAAAATAGTAAAATTTCTTCTTTTGTAGAAGAATCAACTCCATTGAAAATTGATAATAATAAGTTGATTTTATCTGTAGATGGTGGAAATTCATTTATTAAGAAAGTTTTAGAGGCAGATAAGGAGATTATCATTGATGTTATTAAGAATGTATGTGAAGCTATAGTTGATATTGAAGTTGTTTTAACCAAACTAGACAAAAAAGAAGATTCTAATCAAACTAAGAAAGAGGGCGATGAAAAAGAACATCCATTACTAGAGGATGCAATCAAAATATTTAATGGAAAAGTGATTTCTTAAGGAGGAATAATATGTTTCCAAAGAGTGGAATGCAAGGCCTATTAAAGCAGGCACAAGATATGCAAAAAAAAATGAAGAAGCTTGATGAAGAGCTTCTTGGTCTAAGAATAACAGGTGCGGCTTCAGGGAAATTAGTGGAAGTTGTCTCAAATGGAAAAAAAGATATTATTTCAGTTAAAATTAACCCATCAATACTTAATGAAGATGTAGAAATGGTAGAAGATCTTATCATGGCATCAATTAAACAAGCATATAAAAATGTAGATAGTGAAGTTGGTGATAAAATGAATAGTGTTACAGGAGGCATGAATATTCCAGGAATGCTATGATTAAATTACCTGAATCAATCATAAAATTAGCAGATTCCTTCAGGAAATTACCCGGGATAGGAGCTAAAACAGCTGAGCGTTTAGCTTACTATATGATAGAGAAGGGTGATCAAGTTTTTTTAAAATCCTTTTCTCAGAATATTCTAGATATCATCGAAAATGTACAAACCTGTAAAATCTGTTTTTTTTATTTAGAAAAAGGAGAGCAATGCATTTGTGAAAAATCATCTGATCCATCAAAGATATGTGTTGTTCAAAAACCAAAAGATGTTCTTTCATTTTATAATACAGGCTTTGATGGCCTATTTCATGTTCTAGGGGGCGTGTTGTCTCCATTAGACCAGATAGGCCCTGATGATCTTAATATTAAGGAACTATTAGCAAGAGTTAATCATAATACCAAAGAGGTTATTGTAGCAACAGATACAAGTCTTGAAGGAGATACCACCTCTATGTATTTAGCTGATTTATTAGGTAAGTTAGATTATGAATTTAAGATAACCAGGTTGGCACGAGGAATTCCAATAGGTGGGCAATTTGAATATATTGATGAGCTCACTTTAACAAGAGCTCTAACTGAAAGAATAGAGATTTGAAAAAGTATATACCCAATACTCTTACAACATTGAGATTACTCTTAGTACCACTCTTTGTTATACTTATTATTTCTAATGAACAATACTCATATCATTATGCATTGATTGTATTTGTTTTTGCTTCTTTAACAGACGCCTTAGATGGAAAACTTGCAAGAAAGTTTAATGCTGAATCACGATTTGGGGCTTTCTTTGACCCTCTTGCAGATAAGATATTAATCCTTGTGGCTTTTATATTATTTTTAAACCTAGAACAGCTCAATGGAATTGTAATGCCTTGGATGGTTTTTCTTATATTTTTTAGAGATTTATCGGTCACAGTATTACGAACTTTGCTTAAATCCAGAGGATTATCTATGGTAACATCTAAAATAGCAAAATTCAAGACAGCCTTCCAGCTAATTTCGATAATTATTATTTTATCTTTGCTTAGTTTCTATCCTGACTATTTGTATAATAATACAATAATTAAATTATTAATGTTTGCAGTTACTTTCTTTACTATATCTACTGGAATAGATTATTACTATAAGAATTTAAGATTAATACTATCTGAAGATAAATGTACATAAAACGTATTTCATTATTTTTTTCAACATTATTCTATGTGGGGAATATAAGAATTGCACCTGGAACTTTCTCTAGCATATTAACAGTTTTATTCTGGACTTATCTAATGCCTCACGATTTATCTATTCGATTTTTAGGGTTTTTAATATTTTTTATCCTTAGTGTTATCGTCACACACTATTCACTAGAATTATTTGATGAAGATGATCCACAGAGTATTGTTATAGATGAGTTTATAGGTATGAGTATTCCTATGCTGTATATAATAGATAACATCTTACTTACAGGTATTGCATTCTTAGTTTTTAGATTTTTTGATATTATAAAACCTTCAATTGTGTATTATGCTCAGTACTATCGAGGTGCTATGGGTATTCTAATGGATGATATTTTATCTGGAATTATAACCCTTTTAGTTCTCATCTACTATTTATGAAAATCGCTTCTATCATAGCTATAGGAAATGAGCTGCTTAATGGTTTTACATTAGATACAAATTCTCAATGGCTTAAAGAAAAATTATCTGAGTATAATTTAGAGGTTAATAAATCAATCATCATTCCAGATAAAAGCGCAATGATTAAAAAAGAGATAGCTTCCTCTTTTGATTATGATTTTGTATTTATATCAGGAGGATTAGGTCCTACACATGATGATATTACTAAAAAGGCTATTGCTGAAGCACTAAACCTCAAGCTAGATATTGATAAAAACCATAGAAATAAATTAATAGAACGATATTCGGATATTAAGAGAAAGGATGTGATGAGTAATACTCTAGATTCTCAATGTTTAGTGATTGATGGTTTTGATGGTATTTATAATAAAACAGGAACAGCATTAGGGTTAACAGGAGAAATTGATAAGACAAGGTTTTTTATACTACCAGGAGTACCAGAGGAATTTAAAAATATGCTCTTGGATGAGATCTTACCTTTATTTTTTAGTAAAAATAAACTACTTACCTCTTATACATTAAAGACAACTGGTATAACTGAGAGTAAATTACATTCTAACTTAGAAGATTATATTAAGTCTTATGAGAATAAAATTGAGTTTTCTTTTCTTCCTCATTTTACAGGTGTCAATATAAGAATTAAATCTAAAAGGAATGGACTGGTTGAAGTCGTAGAAGAATTAAGAGAACTTTTGGGAAATTATTGTTATGGTTATAATGATAATACTTTAGAGGAAGTCGTCGCAAAAAAAATAAGTTCTCATAACTTGACTATATCAGTTGCAGAATCATGTACTGGAGGTTTATTGACTAAGAAGCTAACGGATTGCCCTGGGAGCTCAAAATTTTTAAAGGGAAGTCTTGTAGCGTATTCAAATGATATAAAAGAAAAGGTTCTGAGAATTTCTAAAGAAGTTATAGATCAAAAGGGTGCTGTTAGTGAAGAAGTTGCACTTGAAATGTCAAATAATATATCAACAGTTTTTAAAACAGATTTAGGAATTTCTATAACTGGTATTTCCGGTCCTACTGGAGGTACTGAAGCTAAGCCACTTGGCTTATATTACATTAGTATAAAATATAAAAATATTCACTTTGCTAAGAGATTCCTATTTAGTGTAAATGATAGATCTATTCATAGAGAAGTTGCTGCAACTACAGCGCTAAATATGATTAGATTGTTTTTAGATAAGGTGGAATATAATTGTATCTTAGAGTATAATGAGTAGGAAAATATTTATTGGATTTAGAATTCCTAGAAAGGTCATAGATACGATATCTATGATTCGTTCAACTTTAAATAGAGATGATAAGTTCTTTAATTGGTCTTCAGGTAACAATTTACATCTAACACTTTTATTCCTAGGCTTTAAGAAATCATCTAGTATTAAGGAAATATCAAATATCTCTAAAAAAGTATTATCTGATTTTAATAGCTTCAATATTTCAATTGAGGGGACTGGTATTTTTTCAAATAAAAAAGGAAATCAAGCACTTTGGCTTGGTATTAAAGAAGGAGCCAGAGAATTAGAAAAAATAAATTATGAATTAAGAAGTATTATGGAAAAATCTTTAGATTTAAAGCTAGATTTCAAATTTACGCCTCACGTAACCATTGCGAGGAAGAAAAAAAATCACTTTCATAATAAAATAGATACAAAGAATTTCATGAATTCAGTATATTTTCCTATAGTTTTACAAGTTGATTTCTTCACTTTATTTGAAAGTATAATAATTGATGGTAAAGTTCACTATAAACGAATCGATACATTCGATTTAACCTAAAAGGATAATTTATGAGCTCTGATAATAAAACTCTTGACTTAGCAATTACTCAAATTGAAAAACAGTATGGAAAAGGTTCTATAATGAAACTTAATGAAGATGTAGTTGTTGAGTGTAATGGAATTTCCACAGGTTCTATATCTTTAGATGCTGCAGTAGGTATAGGTGGAGTTCCGAGAGGAAGAATTGTAGAAATATATGGTCCGGAATCATCGGGTAAAACTACTCTTACTCTCCACATTATTGCTGAATCTCAGAAAAATAATGGTGTTGCAGCATTTATCGATGCAGAACATGCTTTTGATCCAGCATATGCTAGTAAGTTAGGTGTTGATTTTGATAGCTTATATTTTTCCCAGCCAGATAATGGTGAGCAAGCATTAGAAATCGCGGATATACTTGTTAAAAGTGGCACTTTAGATGTAGTGGTAATTGATTCAGTTGCTGCTCTTGTTCCAAAGGCAGAACTTGAAGGAGATATGGGAGATTCACATATGGGATTGCAAGCTAGGTTGATGTCTCAAGCACTAAGGAAATTAACTGGTACTGTATCAAAATCAAAAACATCTGTTATATTCATAAATCAGCTAAGGCATAAAATTGGAGTTATGTTTGGTAGTCCTGAGACCACTACAGGTGGTAATGCTCTTAAATTTTATTCATCTCTAAGGTTAGATATTAGAAGGATTGCATCTATTAAAGATGGAGATTCAATTGTGGGAAATAGAACTAGAGTAAAAGTAGTTAAAAATAAAATGGCATCTCCTGGAAGAATGTGTGA
>CAZKFO010000082.1:0-6655 GCA_964552145.1 uncultured bacterium
GCTGATGCAGAGGAAGCACCTGTAGAAGAAGCTGCTGCGGAGGAAACACCTGTAGAAGAAGCTGCTGCGGAGGAAACACCTGTAGAAGAAACTGCTCAACTTGATTTTATTATAGGTAAAAAAATTGGAATGACACGTTTGTTTGATGCTGCTGGTATAAATATTCCTGTTACAATTATTGAGGCTGGTCCATGCCCGATTGTTCAGATTAAAACAAATGATAAGCATGGATATTCTGCTTTTCAATTAGGTTTTATGCAAAACAAAAATGCAAATAAGCCAATTTCCGGACATTTTAAAAAGAATGGTATAGGTAAAACATTTAAAGTTTTAAAGGAATTTAAAGCTAATAATACTAATGATAACTTTTCAGGGAAAGAAGTAACCGTAAACACTTTTTCGATAGGAGATAGAGTTATTATTACAGGCAAATCTAAAGGTAAAGGATTTGCTGGTCATATGAAGAGACATAATTTCAGTGGAGGTAGAGCTTCCCATGGTAAAAATAGTGTTATGAGAAAAGCTGGATCTGTCGGTGCTGGTACTTGGCCAGGAAGAGTATGGAAAGGCACAAGAATGGCAGGCAGAATGGGAGGAGATAATGTAAGAGTCTCTAATTTAAAAGTAGTTAGGATTGATAATGAAAATAATTTATTGTTTGTAAAGGGCGCAGTTCCTGGAGCAGCAAAATCAATTATATATATACGGAAGTAATGTTTATGGAATATAAATTATATAATATATCAGGGAAAGAGACTTCTAAAAAATTGAAGTTAAATAAAGATGTTTATGCTTGCGAGCCTAATGATCACTGCATTTATTTGGCAGTTAAATCTGAATTAGCATCAAATAGACAAGGTACAAGTTCATCTAAGACAAGAGCTGAAGTTAGAGGTGGTGGTGTAAAACCATGGAGACAGAAAGGTACTGGAAGAGCAAGAGCTGGATCTACTAGAAATCCATCTAGAGTGCATGGTGGCGTGGCATTTGGACCAAAGCCTAGAACATATAATTTAAAAGTAAATAAAAAAGTTAAAAAAGTTGCTAAAAAGAGTGTTTTATCTCAAAAATTAATAGATAAAAAACTTATAATCATTGAAGATTTTTCTGTTTCATCTCCTAAAACAAAAGAATTTTCTTCTATAATAAACAAATTTGATTTGATAGATAAAAAAACAACAATTTTGTTAAATAACGTTGATGATAATGCAGTATTAGGTTCAAGTAACTTAAGAAATGTTTATTTATCAAAGGCTTCAGTTGCATCAACATGTGATATGTTAGATTGTGAAGTTTTAGTCTTAGATAAAGAAGCTGCTGATTATTATAACAATTTACTAAACTAGAATAATATGAAAACTTTTGCAGATATAATTATTAGGCCAATTTTAACAGAAAAAGGAAACCTTTTAAGTGAAACACAAAACAAGTATGTTTTTCAGGTAGCAAAAAATGCTAATAAGCTTGAAATTAAAAATTCTATAGAATCTAGGTTTGATGTGAAAGTGAAAAAGGTTTCCACTATAAACTGTAAGGGAAAAAATAAAAATATGTCTGTTAGAAGCAATGGAAAAGTTATTAGAACCAATGGAAATAGATCTGATTGGAAGAAGGCAATTATAACTTTATTAGATGATCAAAAAATAGATTTAATTGATGGAGATTTTTCATAAGATATGGCTGTAAAAAAATTAAAACCAGATACTCCTAGTCAAAGATATATGTCTGTCTCCACTTTTGAGGAGCTCACTACTGATAAGCCATACAGAAAATTAACCAGGCCACTAAAAAAAACTGGTGGTAGAAATAATTTAGGTAGAATCACCTCTAGAAGAAGGGGTGGTGGACATAAAAGAAGATATAGAGTTATTGATTTCAAAAGAGATAAATTTGATGTTAAGGGTGAGATTTTAACTATTGAATATGATCCCAATAGATCTTCTAGAATTGCCTTGATTGGTTATAAAGACAATGAAAAAAGGTATATAATAGCTCCTGATGGTATTAAAAAAGGAAATCAAATTATTTCATCAAAGGATTCAGTGATACCATTTAAAGTTGGGAATGCTATGCCTTTGCATCGTATTCCAGAAGGGATGTTAGTTCATAATATTGAGTTAAAGATAGGAAAAGGTGGACAGATTTCCAGGAGTGCTGGTTCATATGCAAGAATAATGGCAAAAGAAAATGGGAATGTCACATTACGCTTGCCTTCTGGTGAAGTTAGAATGGTTAATGAAAATTGCTTTGCAACAGTTGGAGTTGTAGGTAATAAAAGTCATGAGAATATTACAATTGGAAAGGCTGGGAGATCTCGGTGGTTAGGTAAGAGACCTAAAGTTAGAGGAGTAGCTATGAATCCAGTGGATCATCCTCATGGAGGTGGAGAAGGTCGGACCTCTGGTGGTCGTCATCCTGTTAGTCCTTGGGGTACTCCTGCAAAAGGTTATAAAACAAGAAAAAAGAATAAGCAGTCAAATAAATTTATTGTCAAGAGAAGGAAGTAAGAAATGTCTAGATCATTAAAAAAAGGACCTTATGTTGACCCTAAACTAGAAAAAAAAGTTGAGAAGGTACTTTCATCAAGTAAGAAGGAAGTAATTAAAACATGGTCTAGAAAATCTACGATTCCACCTTCATTCGTTGGACTGACATTTGCAGTTCACAATGGGAATAAATTCATTCCTGTTTACGTATCAGAAAATATGGTAGGGCATAAATTGGGAGAATTTTCTCCAACAAGAAAGTTAAGAGCACACTCAGGAGATAAAAAAGTTTAATTAAATGGAAGCTGTATCAAAATTAAAATATATTAGACAATCGCCTTACAAGGTAAGATTTGTTGCTGATTTAATACGTGGGAAAAATGTTTTAGATGCAGGAAATCTATTATCTGAGACAAATAAAAAAGCTTCTAAGTTTTTATTAAAAATGCTTGATTCAGCTGTTGCAAATATCAACTATAATGATGATGCAAATTTTGATAGAGATGAATTGTATATTAAAAGAATTTTTGTAGATGGAGGTCCTACAATAAAAAGGTTTCGTCCTGCTGCGATGGGAAGAGCTGTACCAATTAAGAAGCGAACTAGTCATATAACAATGGTAATTGAAAACAGATAGGAATTTATGGGACAAAAGACAAATCCAGTAGGAATTAGATTAGGAATCAACAGAAAATGGGATTCTGTTTGGTTTGACGAAAAAAATTATGCAAATAAATTGCATGAAGATATAGTTATTAGAAAATTTCTAACAAACAAGCTATCAGATGCTAGTATCGCTAGAATTGAGATTGAAAGAACTCCTAAAAAAATAGGGCTTAATATATATACTGCACGCCCAGGTATTGTAATTGGTAAAGGTGGTTCTGAAGTAGAAAAATTAAAAAAGATGATTTCTAAGATGGTTGGAATGGAAGTTCAAATAAATGTGAATGAAATTAAAAATCCTTCCTTGGAAGCTATTTTAGTTGGACAAAATATAGCGCAACAATTGGTTAAAAAAGTTAACTATAGAAGGGTTGCAAAAAAGACTATTCAGAGTACTATGAGTATGGGGGCAGAAGGAATCAGAATCCGTATCGCGGGGCGTCTAAATGGAGCAGATATAGCAAGAGCTGAGACTTTTAGAGAAGGAAGGGTCCCCTTACATACCTTGAGGGCAAATATAGATTATGCTCATGTTGAAGCAAATACCACTTATGGAATTATTGGAATTAAAATTTGGATTTATAAAGGTGAAATAAGGTAGTTATTATGCTAGCACCTAAAAAAGTAAAATACAGAAAAACTCAAAAAGGAAGAATGAAGGGCATGTCTGTCAGGGGTAGTCATGTAGCTTTTGGAACTCATGGTATTAAAGCTCTTGAATGTGGTTGGATAACCAGTAGGCAAATTGAGGCAGCTAGAATAGTTCTTTCAAGAAGCATTAAGAAAGTAGGAAAAGTTTGGATAAGAATTTTCCCTGATAAATCTATTACAAAAAAACCAGCGGAAACTAGAATGGGTAAAGGAAAGGGATCTCCAGAGTATTGGGTTGCTGTCGTTAAACCTGGACGTGTATTATTTGAGATAGATGGATTAGATTTTTCTGATGCTCAAGAAGCGTTTAGGAAATGCTCAAATAAATTACCAATTAAGACAAAGTTTGTATCAAGGAGAGAGTTGTAAGGATGGGAAAAGATAATAAATATAATGATCTAAGTTTAGATGAACTTTTTAAAGAGTTAGATGAGAAAAAGAGTGCATTATTTAATATGAGGTTTCAAAAATCATTGCAGCAATTAGACCATCCAACTATAATAAGAAAGACAAGAAGAGAAATAGCCAGAATAAATACAAGAATTACATTGTTAAACAAGCAGAGTGAAAATGAAAAATAATATTGAAATAGGTAATAAAAAGCAATTGTCAGGTAAGGTCTTAGAGTCTAAGATGAAGGATACTGCTGTTGTTAGAGTTGAAAGAAGATTCCCCCATCCTAAGTATAAGAAGTTTATTAAAAAATCTAAGAAGTATTACGCTCATGATCCTGAGAATATTTGCAAGGCAGGAGACATAGTTAGGATATTAGAGTCAAGACCAATTAGTAAACTAAAGCGATGGGTTATTTTAAAAATTGAAAAAGAAGCGGTTAAATAGAGGGTATATTTGTGATACAGCAAGAAACTAGACTTAATGTCGCTGATAATACTGGAGCTAAAGAGGTTCTTTGTATTCGTGTTCTAGGTGGTACTAGACGAAAGTATGCTAGAATTGGTGATATTATAGTTGTTACTGTAAAGAAAGCAATCCCCGGCGGAGAACTTAAAAAAGGTTCTATCTCAAAGGCTGTAATTGTTAGAGCTAGGAAAGAAGTGAGAAGAAAAGATGGGATGATAATGCTGCGGTCCTAATTAATAATCAATTGGAACCTACGGGTACAAGAGTTTTTGGTCCAGTAGGAAGGGAATTGAGAGAGAAGAAATTTATGAAAATTTTATCATTAGCACCGGAAGTGGTATAGTAATATGAAACTAAAGAAAGATGATATTGTACAGGTTATGACAGGCAAGTATAAGGGGCAACAAGGAAGAATTATAAAAGTTTATCCTGATAGAAATAGAGTAATTGTTGAAGGTGTGAATATAATAAACAAGCATGAACGTCCTACCCAAGAGAATCCTCAAGGTGGGGTAATGAAGAAAGAAACATCAATTAATTATTCTAATGTATTATACGTTGAGAATGGTTCTCCTATTAAAATTGGTTATAAAATTCTTGATGATGGGAAAAAGGTTAGAATATCAAAAAAAACAAATAACATTTTAGATTAAAAAACTATGAAAAAATCAAATTTAGAAAATGTATATAGAGAAGAAATCATTCCTGGCCTATTAAAAAACTTAGGGATTAAAAATGTAATGAATGTTCCTAAACTTAAGAAAATTGTATTAAATATGGGAATGGGAGATGCAAGGGATAATAAAAATTCATTTCAGCAAGCTATTGAAGAAATGGCAGCTATATCTGGTCAAAAGCCTATCATTAGAAAATCTAGAAAAGCTATCTCAAATTTTAAAGTTAGAGAGGGTGACCCCGTAGGGATTATGATTACTTTAAGAAGACAAAAAATGTATGAGTTCCTAGAAAGATTTATTGCAATTGTATCGCCTCGAATTAGAGATTTTAGAGGATTCTCTCCCAAAGGTTTTGATGGTAGAGGAAATTATAATTTTGGTATAAATGAGCAAGTTGTATTCCCAGAAATTGACTATGATAAAGTCAATGGAATTCGAGGTCTAAATTTAACTTTTGTGACTTCAGCTGATAATGATAAAGATTCGTATGAATTACTTAATAACCTTGGGTTTCCATTTAGAGAGAGATAATAACATTAAAGGATTATAATAGGAAATATAAATGGCAAAAAAATCTAAAATAGTAAATAATAAGTATAAAATAAAATTATCTAATAGATTCTACAATAAGCGAAAAGATCTGCTAGATAAGATTAAAGACCCAGAATTATCATATACTGAAAAACAAGAATTGAGATTAAAATTAGAAAAGTTACCTAAAAACTCCAATCGTATTAGGGTTAGAAATAGATGTAATATTACGGGTAGGCCTAGAGGAGTTTATAGAAAATTTGGATTATCAAGAATAACATTTAGAGAATTAGCTTTAAAGGGATTAATCCCTGGTGTATCTAAGGCAAGTTGGTAAATATAGTTTAAGGATAATAATATGACAATGACAGACCCTATAGCAGATTTTTTAACGAGGATAAGGAATGCACAGATGGCATCTAAGCCATGGACTGACATTCCAGTTTCTAAATTAAAAATTAGATTATCTTACGTTCTTAAAGAAGAAAATTTTATTCGAGATTATATTTTAATTAAAAGTGAGCCTCAAGATAAACTTAGAATATTTCTTAATTATGATTTCTCAGATGATCCTGTTATTCATGGATTAGAGAGAATAAGTAAACCCGGTTGTAGAAATTATGTTTCTAGCGATAACTTGCCAAGAGTTCTTAATGGTATGGGTATTGCAATATTATCTACTTCTAAAGGAGTAATGTCTAATAAGAAAGCTAAGTCATTAAAAGTTGGCGGAGAAGTTCTCTGTCATGTTTGGTAAAGATTAAGGATTGTTATATGTCTCAA
>CAZKFO010000083.1:0-6600 GCA_964552145.1 uncultured bacterium
ATAATAAAATTATTAACGTTATCATTTGCAGTTCTAATTACATCATCTTGCAGCGACCCTTCATCTTCAGATGAAGATCACGCTGATGTTGATGGTCTAGAGTTACTAATTAATGATATCGTAGTATATAAAGAATTTGATGGTGCATACTATATCGATGAGACTGTATCTGATGTATCTGCTATAATATCTATAGATGCAGGTGCAACTTTAGATGTTTCTGTTCACTTTTTAGGGTCAGATGGAAATGAAATTCAGCATGAAGACGAAGAGGAAGATGAGGAGGAACTAGCTTTTACTATTACTAATGGTGATTTCATATCAATCTCTATGGCAGACCATGCTGAAGAAGAGCACTGTGATGATATAATTGTTCAAGCAGAGTGTAATGATTCTGATCATTGCGAATGGGATGAAACTGATGGTCTGTGTGAAGATCATCATAATCATGAATTAGAGTTTGAATTAACTGGCTTGACATTAGGTTCAACAAGTTTCAAAAATTCATTAGCGCATGGAGATCACTCAGATTACGTATCTAAGTTGATAAGTGTTTCTGTACAGTAATATTAAAAAATATTATATCTTAATATTGTATGTTATATGTCTGGGAATTTCATTTTCCCAGGCATATAGTATATCAGGCGTTATTTTAGATGCTGAAACAAAAATTCCAATTAGTAATACTAATATATATATTAAAGAATCTGATTTTGGGACTTCAAGCAATAAGCAAGGATACTTTGTATTATATTTAAATAGTCAATTGGATAACGATGCTGATTTGATTGTAAAAATGATTGGATATGAAAGTCAGACTATTCGACTTGATTTATCAAAATACAAAATTGACTTAGGGGAAATCTATTTAATTAATAAATCATTAGAATTGAAATCCATTCATGTTCATTCACATGAAGATGAATCATCTCAAATATCAGATTTATCATTAAGTGGTCAAGCGCTTAGCAATAATCTTGCTAGTAATGTAGCAATGACATTATCTAACCAACCTAATATTGGAGTGAATTCATTTGGGGTTGCAACTTCTAAACCGGTATTAAGGGGATATTCTGGTGATCGCTTTTTATTGATAAAGGATGGAAGTAAAATGGGCGACCTATCTCAATCATCAATTGACCATGTGATAACTTTAGATGTAACTGAGGTAAGTGATATTGAAATTATAAGGGGTCCTAAATCTTTGGTTTATGGACCAAATGTAGTAGGTGGCGTTATAAATACCAGTCTTTATGGAGATTCAAAAATAAGAGTTGATAAATTTCTAAGACAGATATTATTGGGTGGACAATCATTTAATAGTGAGATCTATGGCAATATGATGTTATTCCTTCCAATAAAAGATAATCAGATAAGTATTTTTCTCAGTAATAGAAATGCAAAAAATCAAACCAGCCCAATAGGTGAATTAGATAATACATATTCTGAAACATTTAACTATAAACTAGGTTTCACACGATACTATAAAAATAGTTACATTAATTTTATAATTGAAGATTTCAATATAGACTATGGAATTCCACCAAGTTCAGGAGGACATGTAAATGGTGTAGATATAGAACTTACAAAAAAAACTTTTCAGATTAATTACCATGAAGATATTTCATTTTACAGCTTAAATCAATTTGATCTCAGATATAACTTCATTGATTATGGACACAAGGAATTTGAAAATTTATTTTCAGTAGGATTATCAAAGAATACACATAATTTTAAAATTGATTTTAAATCTTCTGACTTAATAATTGGCCTAGAATTAAATTATGAACAATTTTTACCAAATGGATTTTATTGGACTCCTGTTACAGATGAAATAGATTTATCAGCTTATGGTTTTTATGAAGAGGAGTTTAATGGTTTTAATTTATTAAATTCTTTTAGATTAGGTTATTTAGCTATTAGTCCCCAAGAATCTAATGGGTCTTTTTCGAATTTGGACAATGAAGAAGTTAAGAGAAAGGACTTCAAATATTTATCAACTTCATTAGGAGTAAAAAGATTTTTTAATAGGGTTGAAATCAATGCTTGGTTTATCAATACAATGAGAGCACCTCAAATAGAAGAGCTCTTTTCAGATGGACCTCATCTTGGCTCATATTCTTATGAAATTGGAGAGCCAAATTTGGAATTAGAGAGAATTTATGGCGTTGAATCTTCAGCTAGGTATAAAAGTATCCATTTTGAGAGTTCTTTAACTATGTTTTACAACTACAGCCCTTATTACTATCAGATGAGTAAAATAGGAGAGTGTCAAGAAGAGTTTGTAGCTGGGGAAACACATCCTTGTTATGGAGCTGATTTCATTGAGTTTGGTAGTGGGGATGGTTGGTTGTATAAATATAAGACAGAAGGTGTACAATCAGTAATAAAAGGCTTAGAGTTTAATTTAAATTATAATCATAAAAACTTTAATATTGCATACAACTTCTCTTTAGCAAGGGGTGATGATTTGACAAATGAATTACCACTCTCATATATGAATCCTGATAAGCAAAATGTAATTATAAATTATAAAACAAAGGTTATGAGCTATGAATTTTGTTTTACGAAGATACACTCTCAAAATAGGTTAGGTGAATTTGAGACATTTACCCCTGGAACATTTTTGACTGATTTCATAATAACTCATACCTATAGAAAGCACAGTACAACATTACAGATAAATAATATCTTTGATGAGATACATTATAATCATTTATCTAGGATTAAAGATTTAACTCCAGAGCCAGGAGCAAGTGTTCATTTAATTTACAAGGTGATATTTTAAAAATATCTAACCATTTAGATCTACTGCCATATTCTTACGGTGGGTGACACCTCTTCAAGATGATTTTTTTACATAGCTTTATATAATTACTATTTTTCATAACACCCTCCTTCTTTCTATAAGATAGACAAAAAAGGATTCATTACATGCGAACCACATCACATTTATCTATTCCTATGAATTGCTTTAGCTATTATCTTATTTGTATATTATTAGAGAAAAAATGAGCATATACATACAAACACTCCTAGTTGCAATTCCCGCCTTTATCGTATTAATGATAATTGAGGCTCTGGCAGCTAAATCAAGAGGTATGAAAATTAATCGATCAGAGGATGTTATCTCTAGCCTAAGCTCTGGTCTTACCAATACTATCAAGGCAGGGATGAAATTTAGCGTGGCGATTATAAGCTACTCATGGCTTGTTGAACATATTAGCATCTATAAACTTGAGCCGATATGGCTCGCTGTAATTATCGCGTTTATTGTTGAAGATTTTGCTGGCTACTGGATGCATAGATTAAACCATCGAGTAAATGTATTGTGGAATAGACATGTAATTCACCATAGCAGCGAGGAATTTAATCTGGCATGCGCGCTTCGTCAGTCAATATCAACAACACTTACCTTCTCAGCGATATTTATGATACCAGCTGCTCTGCTTGGTATTCCTCCGATTATTTTTGCTATTTTAGGTCCAATCCATCTCTATATGCAGTTTTGGTATCATACACAACTCATTGATAAGATGGGGGTGTTGGAGTATATTCTAGTAACACCATCTCATCATAGGGTCCACCACGCGATTAATCCAGAGTATATAGATAGAAACTATAGCCAGATACTTATAATTTGGGATAAGATGTTTGGAACATTTCAGCCTGAGCTCAAGGAAGTGCAACCTGTTTACGGGACTCTAAAACCAGTTCAAACCTGGAATCCTATTATTATAAACTATAAGCATATGTGGCAGCTTGCGAAAGATTGCTGGAGAACAAGAAGCTTTTTTGATAAGGTGAGAGTCTGGTTTATGCCAACTGGATGGAGGCCAGAGGATGTAAAGAAAAAGTATCCTGTCGAGCTTATTTTAAACCCAGAGGATCAAATTAAGTACACAAGAGATAGTTCTAGACTACTTTTAGGATGGTCATGGGCTCAGCTTATTATTACAAATATTTTCTTATTTCATATGCTGATTATGATTCCTTCTCAAAGCACACTGATGTCATATCTCTACGCCTTATTTATTATGGTAAACATCTTCAGCTACACCTCAGCGCTTGATCATAGTCGTTATATGATTTTAATTGAGATAGTAAAAATTGGCTTAGCTGGATACCTCATATCAACTAATGGAGTCTCGTGGTTTGGTTTTGATGGATTTATTTTACAGCTGGTGATGGCATATCTAGCGTTATCACTATTTCTTACATATTATTTTTATAGAACCGAGCCAATTGCAACAATCCAAACTTAGCTCTTTCAAGAGGTCTTTTTTCTGTCGTATATTTTGTAAATATATGAAATGTATAAATAGAATATTCTCATGAAATTAATGATACACAACACCCTAGGGAGAAAAAAGGAAGAGTTTATTCCTTCAAACCCTGCACATGTTAGAATGTATACCTGCGGCCCAACAGTATATAACTACGCGCATATAGGGAATGCTCGTCCAGCTGTGATCAGCGACCTTCTAGTTAGAGTATTAAGGCATCTCTACCCTAAAGTAACATATGTTTCAAATATTACAGATATTGATGATAAGATTATAAATGCGTCCAATGAAACAGGTGTCCCAATTAATGATATCACAGAGAAGTATGAGAAAATTTACAATGAGGATATGAGGTCTTTAGGAGTATTACCTCCAGATATTCAGCCGCATGCAACTGATTTTATACCTGAAATGATTGAGCTTGTTGAAATGATGATAGCGAATAATAGCGCCTATGAATCTGAAGGTCATGTTCTCTTTGATGTTACTTCATACAGCGCTTATGGGAAGCTCTCTGGAAGAGATAGGGAGGATCAGATAGCAGGTAGTAGAGTTGAGGTTGCTTCATACAAGCGAGATCCAGGAGATTTTGTACTTTGGAAACCAAGCGTTGATAATCAGCCTGGTTGGGATTCTCCATGGGGATTTGGAAGACCTGGATGGCACTTAGAGTGCTCTGTTATGTCAGAAAAGAGTTTAGGTCTCCCATTTGATATTCATGGAGGAGGAATGGACCTTACATTTCCACATCATGAGAATGAGATTGCACAAAGCTGCGGAGCTCATGGAGAGGATAAAGACCCTAGGATATTCTCTAGGTATTGGCTTCATAATGCGATGCTTAATATGAATGGTGAAAAGATGTCTAAGTCATTAGGGAATATATTCTATATAAGAGATTTTCTAGATAAACAGCCTGGAGAGGTGCTTAGATTAGCACTTTTATCAGGACATTATCGGCAGCCACTAAACTGGACAGATGAAACTATTATGCAGGCAAGAAGCATACTAGATCGTCTGTATAGAGTTCTAAATAAGTTTAAGGATATAGAGCCTGATGAGGAACTATTAGAGAACCCTCCAGAAGAAGTTTTGAGCGCTTTATGTGATGACCTTAATACATCAAAGGCGCTTGCTGAGTTAAATGATATTGCAGGGAAGCTATCTACATCTTCTGGTGAAGAATCTTTGAAGTTGAAAGCTGAATTACTATCTTCGGCATGTCTGCTTGGAATTTTACAGAGTTCTCCTAATGAGTGGCTTGGAATAGGTCAAACAACAGGAAATATTGATAAAGATAAAGTAGAAGTCTTGATTAAAGAAAGAGAAGAGGCTAGATTATCAAAAGATTTTAATAGAGCTGATGAGATAAGAGAAGAGCTCACTGAAATGGGAATTGAGATTGAAGATACTCCCAAAGGAACAATATGGAGAAGTAAATAAGTATGCCAAATACCATAAATATAACACTACCTGATGGCACAGTGCTCAAAAAGCCTTTAGGAACTACTGGAATGGAAATAGCTGAAGGAATATCCAGTGGCTTGGCTAAGCAATCTATCCTTGTTGAACTAAATGGAGAGTTGCGCGATTTATCGTATCCAATAAATGAAGATTCCAGTTTAAAAATTTTAAAGAAAGATGCTGAGGAAGCGCTTGAGCTTATTCGTCATGATTGTGCACATGTAATGGCAGAAGCCGTACAGGAATTATATCCTGGGACTCAAGTTACAATTGGACCTGCGATTGAAAATGGATTCTACTATGATTTTTCAAGGGAAACTCCTTTTACAATAGATGATCTTGAAAAGATTGAAAAGAAAATGCATGAGATTATTGATAAGGGAAATGATTTTGTAAGAGAGGTATGGAATAGGAAGGACGCGGTTAAGCATTTTACTAGTATTGGTGAAATTTATAAAGCTGAGATTATTCAAGACCTTCCTGAGTCTGAAGAGATTACAACCTATCGTCAAGGAGATTGGGTCGATTTATGTAGGGGGCCACATCTTCCTACAACAGCTCATATTGGTAAAGCATTTAAACTAATGAAGGTTGCTGGCGCTTATTGGCGTGGAGATGAAAAAAATGAGATGCTCACTCGTATCTATGGTACGGCTTGGAGAACTGAGAAGGAGCTAAAAACATATCTTAATATGCTACAAGAAGCAGAGAAAAGAGACCATAGAAAGATTGGAAAAGAGCTTAAGATTTTTACTTTTGATGATGAGGTTGGTGCAGGACTTCCACTATGGCTACCAAATGGCTCAATTATAGTTGAAGAACTTGAAAAATTAGCGAAAGAAACGGAGGA
>CAZKFO010000084.1:0-726 GCA_964552145.1 uncultured bacterium
AACTCAATGTTAAATTTGCTGGGGAAATGAGTGGACATATCTTTTTTGCAGATAACTATTATGGCTTTGATGATGCTATCTATGTTGGGCTAAGATTGATTGAACTGCTATCAAATTCTAATAGATCTATTAAGGATTTAGTGGAAGAGGTACCATTATATTACTCAACTCCAGAGATTAGGCTTGACTGTAAGGATGATGATGAAAAAAATGATATTATGGAAAAGGCGTTCAATTACTTTTCATCAAAATTTGATTACTCTGATGTCGATGGAATACGTTTAAAACTTGATGATGGATGGGCCTTGATTCGTTCTTCTAATACTCAGCCTGTTATTGTTTGTAGAATGGAAGCATCTAGTAAAAACCGCTTAGATGAGTATAAAAGCATGGTTCTAGATAAGTTGTTTGGGTGGGGTGTTGTGGGAAATGAGTGATTACGATAAAAAGATAAGTGCTTTCAGAGATTTAATAAATAATCGTTTAGGTAGTGTTTACTCTACTGGTCCTAATATGTTAAGAGATCCAATTAATCATGTTTTAAGTGGTCAAGGAAAAAGGTTAAGACCAATTTTAACTTTAATTTCATCAGAGCTTAATTCAACTCCTCTAGAAGCAGTGATGCCCGCAGCTTTATCTATAGAATTACTTCATAATTTCACATTAATTCATGATGACATTATGGATCAGGATTTAATGAGACATGGATTAGAAACTGTGCATAGC
>CAZKFO010000084.1:765-1101 GCA_964552145.1 uncultured bacterium
GGGAATACAGCAATTTTATCTGGAGATGCGATGTTGGCGGTATCGATGAAATTGCTCTCAGAAAATAATCATGAGAATAAAGCGATGATACTTGGAACCTTTATAAAGGGATTACTCTCTGTCTGTGAAGGCCAAGCTCTAGATATAGAATTTGAAGATAATAGTGACATCACCCTTGACGATTATATTAATATGATCTATCTAAAAACAGCCTACATGATTGGACTGTCAGCTCAGATAGGGGGAATGATCTCTAATTTGCCCTGTGAAGAATGTGAGCTCCTTAAAAAGTATGGTCAAAGTATTGGTCTAGCCTATCAAGTTCAAGATGATATC
>CAZKFO010000084.1:1134-6594 GCA_964552145.1 uncultured bacterium
AGAGTCTTGATAGTGACATATTACTAAAAAAGAAAACATTTGTTTGGGCCTCAATTGACAGTAAGGATGATAGAAAAGAATTAGACTCTATAATGAGAGAGTATACTAATAATAAGTCTAAAGTGATAAATGATATTAAAGATTTTATAACTAGGCTTGATATTAAGGATAAGGCTCATGAGTTTATATTAAAGCATATTAATATTGCGAATGAAACACTTCTTAATCTGAATGGTGATATAGGTTTATTGAAATATTTTAGTGATTTAATTCTAAGGAGAGAAAAATAATATGAATATGTTTGAGATGATAAAAAGTTTCCCTAATCAAATAGAGAGTCAGCACAAAAATCTATCAGGTCTTGAGTTTGATTTAAATAAATATAAAAATATTAATAATATTTTAATTGTAGGGATGGGAGGTTCAGCGATTAGTGGTGATATTATTAGTAACCTTCTAAGAGAGAAATTATCTCTTCCCATTACAGTTGTTAGAGGTTATACTTTGCCTCGATGGGTAGATGATAAGTCATTAATAATATTGAGCTCATATTCCGGGAATACTGAAGAGACATTATCTGTTTATGATTATTCAAAAGCACGCTCTTCAATGTTAATTTCAGTAACAACTGGTGGAGCTCTTCAAGAAAAATCTAATAAAGATGAGATTCCATCTATATCAATGCCAACAGGATTTCAACCTAGAGCTGCTCTAGGACTATCATTAACTTCACTTATGATGATATTCTCAAGGCTAAATCTAATAGATTCTTCTACTATTGATGACTTCCTTAGCTCTTCGAGGGAATTGCCTTTATACTTTGATGATTCTTGTCAGGAGAAACAGTACGCTTATGATGTAGCTCAGCAAATTAGTGATGGTGTATTGTCAATCTATGGAACGGAGTCAGGGACTGATGTTGTAGCTTCTAGGTTTCGGGCTCAGATAGCCGAGAATTCAAAAATTATTTCATCTCATCATATATTACCAGAGTTGGACCATAATGAGATTGAAGGTTGGAATAGTAAACAGTTTAAAGACCAAAAAATGAATATAGTATGGCTTCAAGATCATAATGACCATGAAAGAGTTAAAAAAAGGGTGCAGGTTACATCAGATTTATTATCTGAGATTGGAATCAATAATATATTCATCTCATGTGATGGAGATAGCTTTCTATCAAGGCAGTTAAAACTAATTCTTTTAACTGATATGATTTCATATTATCTAGCGATAATTAATGAGGTGGATCCTATACCAGTTGATAGAATTATGAATTTAAAAGAGAAATTATCGTAATTATTATCTTAGCATGAAGCTGTTTCAGGTTGATAAGCTTAGTTATCATTATCCTGATAAGGGTTACAATATTATATTAACTGAAATTAATGGTAATATTTCTTTCTCTATTCTTGTTGGAAATAATGAAGCTCAGTCAATAGCACTATCTCTAGATGGAATACAAACTCCTCGTCCAATGACTCATGATATTATACTAGATATTCTATTAAGTGTAGATGTGAGAGTCCAGAAAGTCGAGCTATCTAACTTCTTAAAGGGGACATTTTATGCAACGCTGTACATTAAGGGTGCTCATTGTGGTTTGAAGATGATTGATTGCAGACCTAGTGACGCTATAGCTATAGCTATAAGATGTTCATATCCTATTCACGTCAATAAAGTTGTTTTGGCTAAAATACAAGAGGTAGATACTGTATCAGATGCTGCATTTAATTCTATTCAAGAGTTTGATTCTTCAAAGGAAACTTCGGAAATTGATATCATTGAAAAATTAAATTATGCATTGAAAAATGCGATTAACAAAGAAAACTATGAGATAGCAGCTAAACTTAGAGATAAGATACAATCTTATGATAAATCAAAGTAAAGAGGTGTTTAGTTAATTTTTCGAAATACTAGAGTAGAGTTGTGCCCCCCAAATCCAAATGAATTGCTTAGGGCACAATTTATATTTTCTTTTATAGCAAGATTAGGGACATAGTTTAAATCACATTTAGGATCAGGAGTTTGATAGTTTATAGTTGGAGGTATAATAGATTCTCTTATCGCTAAGATACTTATAATAGACTCCAGTGCTCCTGCTGCTCCTAATGAATGCCCCAGCATAGACTTTGATGAGCTAACCTTTACTCTATTTGCATGTTCTCCAAATAATGATTTTATTGCAAGAGTCTCTGATTGATCATTGTATGGAGTTGATGTACCATGAGCATTAATATAATCTACCTCTTCTATATCGATACTTGCAGACTCTAATGCTAATTTCATAGATGAGATAGCTCCAGTCCCATCTTCTAGTGGTGTTGTTAGGTGATGTGCATCTGCTGAAGCACCGTATCCAACTAATTCACCATATATGTCGGCTCCTCTTTTTAATGCGTGTTCTAATTCCTCAAGTACTAATATTCCAGCGCCTTCAGCAATTACGAAACCATCTCTATCTTTATCGAATGGCCTGCAGGCAGTGTTGTGATTACTATTTTTAGATAGCGCCTTCATATTTGCAAATCCAGCAACAGATAGTGGAGTGATCCCGGCCTCTGTTCCACCAGTAACTACAACTTCATCTAGACCAAACTTAATTCTATTGAATGACTCCCCAATTGCATGGTTTGAAGATGCACAAGCAGACACGATTGAAAAATTAGGTCCTTTGAAATTATACTTTATAGATATATGTCCAGCAGCAATATCGAGAATCATAGATGGTATAAAAAATGGGCTAACTCTTTTAGGAGCTTTTTGAAGACGCGAGTGTTGTTCTTCCATTGTATGGATTCCACCAATTCCAGAACCAAGTATTACTCCAACATCTTTTTTTATTTTATCATCAGATATCTTACTAGTCGCGATAGCCTCTTCTGCTGCAATAAGTGCAAATGCTGCAAATCTATCTATTCGATTAAGTTCTTTCTTTTGAAGGTAGTCTTCAAGATTTATTTTTACTTCACCAGCTATTTTAACTGAATGGTTTGAGGGGTCAAATGATTCAATGGGGGAGATTCCTGATTTTCCATCTTTAATATTATTAAAGAAAGAGTCAATTGTGCATCCAAGGGATGATACGACGCCCATCCCTGTTATTACGACTCTACGATTCAATGTGTAGTATTTATCCTAGTTTACTATTTATATAATCTATAGAGTTTCCTACAGTATTCAAAGTCTCTGCATCCTCATCAGATATTTCAAGATCAAATTCTTCCTCAAACTGCATTATGAGCTCCACAGTATCTAAGGAGTCAGCACCTAAGTCTTCGATAAATCTTGCATCAGATGTTATTTTATTTTCCTCGACTCCTAATTTATCAATGATTATTTCTTTTATCTTTGTTAGGTTGTCAGACATTTTTTTCTCCTTATTGAGTTACCATTCCACCATCTAAATTAATAATTTGTCCGGTAATATATGAAGCATTCTTTGATATTAAAAAGTTTACAAGGGATGCCACGTCAGATGGACTACCAAATTTATTTAATGGAATATTATCTAGCATACTATTTTTGATTTCATCTGAAAGATTAGCTGTCATATCTGTTTCTATATATCCAGGCGCTATTGAATTAACGGTTATACCTTTTGGACCAAGCTCTTTAGATAGTGACTTTGTTAGGGCATCTATTCCTGCCTTTGATGCAGCATAGTTTACTTGACCTTTATTCCCAATTCTACCAATTATAGATGATATATTAATTATCTTCCCATATCTTTGTTTGAGCATATATTTTGATACCAGTTTACACCCCAAGAAAGTGCCTTTAAGGTTTGTATTAATTACATCATCCCACTGATCATTTTTCATTCGTATTATAATATTATCACGTGTGATTCCAGCGTTATTAATTAGTATATCGATACTTTTCCACTTATCATAGGTTTGATTAATAGCAGCTTTAAATTCATCGCTATTCTTAACATCACACTCTACACAAATGACCTCTGCGTCATTTAGTTTATTAAGGGTTTCTTTTTGGAGTTTCAGCTTATTGATATTACGTCCTACAAGAGCTACGTTTATTCCAGATAGAACTAGACTCTCAGCAATTGCATTACCAATATCACCATAGCTTCCAGTTACAAGAGCAACTTTATTTTTCAATTCTTCCTTCATAGGCTATTTATTCTCTCAATAGTATCCATATTTAGAGTCTCTATCTCTTCGGATATTTTTCTATTTATACCTGCAAGCACTTTCCCTGGCCCGCATTCAATGAATTTATTAGATTTTGAATGTTTTATCATATTATTAATTGTATTAGCCCATTGAACAGAGTTTTCTAGCTGTAAAATAAGATTTTCTTTTATTTTTACGGAATCTTTTGTTGGTTCTCCACTAATATTCTGGTAAATAGGGACCTTAGAATCATTAAAAACTAGTTTGTTTATATGTCTTTCTAGTGGTTCTCTTGCGAATTTCATAAGTGGAGAGTGAAAAGCTCCAGAAACATTTAATCTAATGCATCTAGAGTTTTTGTGGTTTTTTTTTATTTCTTCAGATAAATAATTGACTGACTTCTCATCTCCAGATATAACTAATTGACTTTCTGAGTTATAGTTAGCTATAGTAATTGTCCCAGGTGCTTTGTTAAGAATGTTATCTAGTATATCCTCAGATAGGTTGATAATAGCAGCCATCACACCTTGATTTAGATTATTTGCTTTGTCCATTTCTCTTGATCTAATAGCAATTAATTTTATAGCATCTTCAAATGATATAACCTCAGAGGATACTAGCGCGCTATACTCTCCTAGGCTATGTCCTGCAACAGCCATAGGGTAGATGTTGTTATCTTTAAGAATCTGATCAATTATCATACTCAGGGTAAATATAGCAGGTTGTGTGTGCTTGGTTTCTTTTAATACTTCTTCAGGTCCATTAGTGATAATGTCCAGCAGATTGTATCCTATTTCATTATTAGTAATGTCAAACATTTTTTTCCCAAGAGCTGTTGAGAGTATACAACTTGACATTCCAACTGATTGAGAGCCCTGCCCCGGGAAAATAAATAGGCTATTGCTCATTTGTATCTACAGAGAGCTTTCTATTATTTTTTAGGTCTTCTTGGATTTTATCTATAATATTATTTTTATAAAGAATTTCAGCGGATAGCAATGAGTTTTTTATTGACATTTCACTTGATGCTCCATGAGCCTTTAGAACAATCCCTTTAACACCTAAGAAGGGACTTCCTCCATGCTCTTCATAATTATAGTGATTAAATATTTCCTTTATGGAGTTCATTGTGGTGTCTTGATGCTGTGGGGGAGTATATATCTTAGATATCCAGCTATCAGTATGGGAAATAACTCCCTCTATTAATTTTATTATAACGTTGCCAGTAAAGCCATCGCATACAACTACATCTGCTTTATCATCAAATATATATCTTGGTTCTATATGCCTATAAAATTATCTATGTTATTATTTAATATATCAA
>CAZKFO010000085.1:0-6555 GCA_964552145.1 uncultured bacterium
AATGTGATTAAGTCATCTGCTTTTGATGTTATGAATAGCAGTAAACCTCCCAAAATATTTGCATCAGATAATACAGTTAAAAACTTAGAATTGGTGAAAAATAGCCTAAAGAAAATTAATCTTAATAGGAAAGTAAAAATTGAGACTGTGGATATACGAGATTTTAATCCTTTAGAAAAGGAGGGGATTATTATTACAAACCCTCCACATGGACATCGTATGGGCTCAGAAGATAGTTTAAAAGGACTATATCGAATATTTGGTGATACACTTAAAAAGAACTGTGCGGGATTTGATGCATATGTTTTTTGTATTAACAACTCTCTATCTAAGAGCATTGGATTGCAACCCACAGAGAAATACGAGTTAAAGAATGGAAAATTAGACTGTCGTTTATTGCATTTTCCCATAACAGAAGGGAAGTTTGCTTAGTACCGAGGGTGGGGCTCGAACCCACACTCTCCGAAGAGAACTGGATTTTGAATCCAGCGCGTCTACCAATTTCACCACCTCGGCTTTAAAAATACTTACATATATCTTATGAAAGTTTAATAATTTATAAAATTAGAATGATTTTTTTATTATTTTATATGTACAATTAATTCCCCAAAAAAAGGAGTTGGTATGGATTATAATACAATATCTGAAATGTTTCTGAGTACAACCAATGAGTTTTCTTCTAAGCCCCTATATTATTACAAGAAGAATAATGAATGGATTGGTATCAAAGGGAGTGATGTTAAGGCAACCGTTCGAAATCTTGCGGCTGGCTTAAGATCTATTGGCGTGGCTGAATCTGACAAGGTCTCAATTCTGTCAACAAACTCTCCTAGATGGTCAATGTCCGATTATGGGATTATTTGCAATGGCTCTGTTACAGTTACAGTCTATCCAACACTATTAGCTGCTCAGGTTGAGTATATCCTTTCAAATTCAGATTCGAAGGCTGTTTTTGTTGAAAATCAAGATCAGCTTGATAAGGTGATGAGCATTAAGCAGAATGTGGAGTCCATGAGTCATATTATTGTGATGGATGATAGCTATGATGGTGATTCTAAAGAGGTTATTAACTTTACTGATTTTCTGAATATGGGACAGGACTATGAAAATGAGAATGGGTTCTCGCTTAGTACAATTTCAGACAATATGAATACAGATGATTTACTTACTATTATTTACACATCTGGAACTACAGGTAACCCAAAAGGCGTTATGCTAACCCACGGTAATCTAATGTCAAATATGATGGCAACTATAAAGATGGCAGATCTTAAAACCACAGATGGACATTCATTTTTATCATTTTTACCCTTAAGTCATGTACTGGAAAGAATGGCGGGACACTTTACTTCTTTTAGCATAGGTGCAACAGTATACTTCGCAGAGAGTATCGAAACAGTCGCAGACAATCTAGTTGAGACATCTCCAACTATCGTTTGTAGCGTTCCTAGATTATTTGAGAAGATGTATAATAAGATAAATGATGGACTTAAAACAGCGCCATCCATACGGAGAAAAATCTTTGCTTTTGCATACAACGTAGGAAAATCAACGGCTGATGTAAAGGATAAGAACCAGCTTAAAGGGCTTAGTAAATTCAAGTTTAATCTTGCTAAGAAGCTTGTCTATTCAAAGGTTAAGCAAAAATTAGGTGGTAATATTCAGTTTTTTGTATCTGGTGGTGCTCCTCTATCAAAAGAGGTAGCAGAGTTCTTTGGTTATCTTAATATCACAATTTTAGAGGGATATGGTCTTACAGAAACAAGCCCTGTGCTTACCAGTAACGTTGAGAATGACTATAAGTTTGGTACGGTGGGAAAACCTCTGTTTAATGTTGAGATTAAAATAGCTGATGATGGAGAAATTCTAGCTAAGGGGCCAAATATAATGAAGGGTTACTACAAAAATGATGAAGCGACTAAAGAGAGCATCGATTCAGAGGGGTGGCTACACACTGGTGATATAGGTGAATTCGATGATGAGGGTTTTCTGAAAATTACAGATAGGAAGAAAAGTCTAATCGTGACATCTGGAGGTAAGAATATTGCCCCTGCACCTATTGAGAATGCTCTTATTAGCTCTATCTATATTGAGCAGGTCGTAGCGATTGGAGATAAGAAAAACTTTATTAGCGCGCTTATTGCTCCAAACTTTGAGGCTCTTGAAGGATATTTAAAGGAGAAGGGAGTAGATGGATTATCAGCCTCCGAGATGGTTGAACACGATTTGACAAAAGCGCTTTTCCAAGAAGAGGTTGACTCTAGGATGGATCCATTTCCTAAGTATGAAAAGGTTAAGAAAGTAACGGTAATAGATAGGCTGTTTGAGCTTGAGCGTGGAGAGATTACTCCATCACTTAAAATTCGAAGAAAAGCCGTAACAGAAAACTTTAAAGATCAGATAGATGCGATGTATGATTCTGGTAACTAAACACTGATTTTAGGAGAAATACATGACTACCTATAAAGAAGCAGGCGTAGATATTGATTTGGCAAACAAGGCTGTTGTTAAGATAAAGGATCTTGTTAAGAGTACTTTTGATGAGAGAACTTTAACAGATATAGGTGGATTCGGTGGTTGCTATCAATTCGATAAAGATAAGTATGAAAACCCTGTTCTTGTTTCAAGCGCAGACGGTGTTGGTACAAAACTGAAAATTGCATTTATGATGGACCAGCATGATACTATCGGTCAGTGTCTTGTGAATCACTGTACAAATGATATTCTTGCGGTTGGAGCTAGGCCGCTATTTTTTCTTGATTATTTTGCAACAGGGAAGCTCTCTATTGAAACTATAGAAGAGGTTGTATCTGGATTATCTAAGGCGTGTAAGGAGAACTCTTGTTCTCTTATCGGTGGTGAGACCGCAGAGATGCCAGATTTTTATCAGGATGGGGAATATGATATTAGCGGAACGATTATTGGGGTGGTAGATAAGAAACATATGATGCCAATGAGAAAAACAAATTCAGGTGATTTGCTTGTTGGCCTTCCATCTACAGGCCTTCATACAAATGGATACTCTCTTGCAAGAAGAGCTTTACTGGAGAGATATCATGTAGATAGATACTTTGATGAGCTTGGCATGACTCTTGGAATGTCCCTTCTGTCTATACATAAATCATATCTTCCAGTATTAGATTCTATCCTAGAGTGTGATTGGCTTCATGGAATCTCTCATGTGACTGGTGGAGGTCTTGTTGAGAATACACATAGAGTCATTAAAGATGGACAGGATATCGAGGTTGATTGGGATTCATGGGAGTGGCCTGAGATATTTAATATGATTCAAAAAAATGGTGATGTTCCTCTTGATGACATGAGAAGATCCTTTAATCTTGGGATGGGGATGGTGCTAGTTGTTTCCCCTGATGGATTGGAACAGTTAGAGGCTCATCTAAAGTCAATTAATGAAGAGTATACACTAATCGGAAAGGTTATTTAGTATCGATAATATATGCGTCATTGGTGCCGGTTCTTGGGGCACAGCGATAGCAAATCTTCTTTCGAATACTGGCCACTCGGTATCACTATATCATTATAACGCTAATTTCGCAAAATTTCTAGACAAGGAGCGTTCTCATCCAAATCTAAAAGGCGTTTCAATAAATTTAGATATTACAATAGATTCCTCTCCATCATTAATTTCAGAGGCTAAGTATGTCTTTGTTGCGGTTCCCACTCAATCTCTAAGAGAGCTTCTCAGCTCAGTCAAGATATCAGATGATTCCTATATTATCTCTCTATCAAAAGGAGTGGAGCGAGGGACTCATATTCTTCCATCTCAGATTATAAAGCAATGCACCTCAGGAAATCATGATATATGTACTCTCTCTGGACCTAGTCACGCAGAGGAGGTGGCTCTTGGAATTCCAACCACTGTGGTGGTTGCAAGTCCAAACATGACTCTAAATAGGAAAGTTCAGGAGGTGATGTCATCAACTGCCTTCAGGGTATACTCGAATAGCGATATCTTGGGTGTTGAGATTGCGGGTGCTGTTAAGAATGTTGTATCAGTTGCTAGCGGCATGTGTGCGGGACTTGGTTTTGGTGACAATACCACCGCAGCCCTTGTTACAAGAGGATTGAGTGAAATTGTAAGACTATCAAAAGAGCTTGGAGCTGAAGAATCAACATTCTATGGGCTCGCTGGAATCGGTGATTTGTGCGTGACGGCGTTTAGTAAATACAGCAGGAATCGTCAGTTTGGGGTTAGAATTGGTCAAGGGGGAAACCCTCCAGATATACTAGAGGAAATGGGGATGGTAGTTGAAGGCTATCATACGGTTGAATCTCTCTATAGTATGATGGTAGATATGAATGTGGATATGCCCATATCAAAAAGCGTTTATCAGATTCTATACGAGGGATTATCTCCCAGGCAGGCAATTTTAGATTTAATGAGCCGAGATCTGACACATGAGAACAATTAGAATAGTTCTTAGTTCTATTCCTTTAATTATATCTTTTCTGCACTCTGAGATTGCGCCGCCTTTTAGCTTTACCCTAACCCAGCCAGATGGCTATGAATTTGAAGCTCGGATGAGGGGTTCTGAGTATTACAATTATATGCATACAGAGGATGACTATACGATATCGTCTAAGGATGAGGATGGAGAGCTTTGGTGGTACTACGCAGATAAAAAAAATGGTAAAATTACCCCTTCGAACCTTCGAGTAACTTCTGATATCTCACCACCTTCATTTTCTTACCTGATTAGGCCAGATTTTGAGAAGCAAGAGCAATTAGATAATATAGGCTCACACTATCATGACCATCACCCGCAACGTTCTACAGCGATAAACCCTCTGATTATTCTTATTGACTTTAATGATGGAGGCCTTCCGGTTCCATCTCATAGCTACACCAGAGAGCAGTTTTCATCACTATTTTTTGATGAGAATCTAGATCCAGAAGATCATGATCTCCCAGGCAGTTATCAGATGAGCGTTGTTGATTACTACAATGAGGTATCAGGAGGAGAAATATCAATATCAGGTGGTATATCTAGCGTTAGTGACTGGGTAACTCTTCCGGAGAGCTACAGCCATTACGTTGATGGAAATCAAGGTTTTGGAGGTGGAGATGGAGGCATATTAAGAAGCGCAAAGAGTGCTCTTGTTGATGCCCTTGAGAGAATTAATGTGGATATGACGCAGTTTGACGCAAATTCTGATGGGGTATGTGATGTTGTTATTCTTGTTATGGAGGGGTGGGCGAGTGGTAGCTCAGATCAGTTCTGGTCTTTCAAGGGAACTCTTAAAGAGGGAGAGGCACAGAGCATAGATCCTTCAGCAGGAAGCTACGATGATGAAAATGAGCTTACCTACGATAATATTAAAATTCGAAACTACGTGGTGACTACCGAACAGATCCACTTTAGCGATAGCAACCACTCTCAATATCAGCAGGGCGATATACGTCCAATTGGGACGTTTGTGCATGAATTAGGCCATATTTTGGGGCTTCCAGACCTCTATGACACCTCAGATATATCTGCGCCAGGAATAGGTCATTGGGGGCTTATGGGTTCTGGTAACTGGAATAATCAAGTTAGCCCTGCATCGTTTAGTGCCTGGTCAGCTGGTAAACTAGGAATTGTAGATTTAATAGAGCTTGATAATCTAAGCAGCGATGAGCTGCTAATTGAGCCTGTGCACAGCAGCAGGATTGCGTATAAGATCAATCTTGGCTCTGAGACTCTGGGGGAGTATTTCCTTTTTGAGAATAGAGCCGCCCATGGCACGGATCAGTATCTTGTAGAAGAGGGGTTAATGCTATGGCATATCGATGATAGAATTACGGCTACATACCCAAGCTACAATAGCGTGAACACCAATTCTGATTTTTATGGAGTTCGGCTGATTGAGGCATCAGGGGGTAGCGATCTGACAGAATCCAATGGAGATGAGGCCTCAGGGGGCCAGGTATTTACAGGGGAAGGTTCTGTATCACTTAGCGACTATAGCTCTCCAAGCCTTATTGGGTATAGCTATGATCGAGATGCAGATAGTCAAAGGGAAAGTTCTATTTTATCTCAGGTATCGGTCTCATCGATATCAAAGGTGGGTGATGATATACAAGTGGTAATATCCTCACCGGAGGTTTACGGTCAGAGATTTGTGAATAATCCTAATGGCGTGGATGGTTTTCTTGGATCTTATGTCGCGAATCCTGGAGTGAAGTACAGAGCTAATCGAGATGAGTATTTAAAGGTCGTGCAGCCAACGGTGGTATTAGGTCCGAGTATCTCATATACTGGAATCACCGTAAATATCTACGATCTATCCTCTACGCCTAATGCTGGAGAGAATAATTTAATTACATCCTTTGATAGAAATATATCCTGGTTATCATCTGAGGGTAGGGATTACGGTCAGTTTGATATTTATACAGATGGTGTTTATATGCAGAGCGGCATTAATTACTTTATTGAGCTTATATATGAGGGAGAAGGAGCCATATATACTCCATCATCGATTGGGTTTCACGCGCCCATGGAGCTGAGCGGAAAATCCTATTGGGTTTGCACGGATGTAAGCGGTGAAACCTGT
>CAZKFO010000086.1:0-6469 GCA_964552145.1 uncultured bacterium
AGAGTAATGTTAAAAGAAGGAAAGCAAGGTATGGGAAATAGTAATATAAGAACATATTTGTTTATGGCTAGTATTACATTAGTATCGAGCCTATTACTTTCATATTCATACTCAGCTCTAAAAGAAATCTCTGAAAACAATGAAAAATTTGATAAGAAAAGAAATATCATTAAAAGTGTTGGTGCAGATATATCAGTAATGAGTAAAGAGGAAATTATTGATAATTATAAACAGAATGTCAAAGAAATAATTTTAGATGATAATTACAACCCTGTTAGCAATGTCTTATGGGAAGAGTTGGTTGCTATTGAGGATAAAAAAAATGGTATCACCTATTTTATTAATAAAAAAGATAAAATAAATTTCAATCCTAACGATGAGAGTAAATTTAATTCAGTGCAGAAATACCTTCCATTATTTTTTCACTCTAGACAAGAGGTCTTTGTTTTTCCTATATCAGGTAAAGGATTATGGTCTACTCTTTTTGGATTTCTTGCTTTAGATAAGGATAAAAATACAGTAAAAGGAATTACTTTTTATAAGCATAAAGAAACTCCAGGGCTTGGAGGAGAAGTAGATAAAGAGTGGTTCCAAAAGAATTTTATAGGGAAGAAAATATTTAATAAGAAAAATGATTTAGTATCAGTAAAAGTTGTAAAAGGAAAATCAAGTGCTCTTTCATCTGAACAGCAAGTACATGCTGTTGATGGTATAACAGGAGCAACAATTACATCAAAAGGGGTGTCTGATTTTCTGTTAAGGGATTTACTTAGATATGAAGGGTTTTTAAGGGACTAGAATGGATAAAAAAATATTTTCTGATCCACTTATAGATAATAACCCTATAACTAAGCAAGTTTTAGGTGTTTGCTCAGCTCTTGCTGTAACAGTTAAAATTGAGATGGCTATTGTTATGGCTCTTGCTTTGACTTTTGTGCTTACTTTTTCAAATCTTACTGTTTCTATCCTTCGTAAACTTATTCCATCAAATGTTAGAATTATTGTCCAACTAATTGTCATTGCAACACTTGTTATTTTAGTAGATCAGCTCTTGAAAGCTTATATGTACGATGTTAGTAAACAATTGTCAGTATTTGTTGGATTGATTATTACAAATTGTATTGTTATGGGGAGGGCTGATGCTTTTGCAATGAGCAATCCTCCTAAAGAATCAGTGTTAGATGGTTTAGGAAATGGAATTGGATATGGATCAATATTAATTATAGTGTCAGCATTCAGAGAACTCCTTGGAGGTGGACAACTTTATGGCTATCAGATTATTCCATTATGGATGTACGTTGAAAATGGTGGTTGGTATATGAATAATGGTTTAATGTTATTAGCTCCAGGAGCTTTTATAGTATTAGGTCTATTAATATGGGCTCAGAGAGCCTATACTGGATATGTGGAGGAATAGTGGAGTTATTACAACATTATCTTAGTCTAGCTGCAAAGTCTATTTTCGTAGAAAATATGATACTTGCATATTTCTTGGGTATGTGCTCTTATCTTGCCGTTTCTAAAAAGATAGATACGTCTATAGGCCTTGGAAAGGCTGTCATATTTGTTAATGGTATCACAGTTCCTCTTAATTGGTGTATAAATACATATTTACTTAAAGAGGGAGCGCTTTCTTGGACTGGAATCAAAGGTATAGAAACAGTAGACTTAAGTTTCTTACATTTAATTATGTTTATTGCTACGATTGCAGCTTTAGTGCAACTAGTTGAGATGATTATTGAAAAATTCAGCGCGTCATTGTATACATCGCTAGGTATATTCCTACCTTTAATTACAGTAAACTGCTCAATATTGGGAGCTTCTTTGTTTATGAACGAAAGGGCATATACATTTGGAGAATCTGTTGTATTTGGAGTTAGCGCAGGGATAGGTTTTTTTCTTGCTATTGTATCTATGTCTGCAATTAGATTTAAACTGAAATATTCAAATATACCTGGTGGTTTAAGAGGCCTAGGAATTACGATGATATTAACAGGTCTTATATCTATGGCGTATTTAGCCTTTTCAGGAATACAATTATGATAGTTGCTTCGAGTATTATAGTCTTTCTTGGAGTAATCTTTATTTTAGTAACAGTTATTCTGTTGGCTGAAAGGAACTTAGTTCCTCAAGGTGATGTTAAAATATTGATTAATGAGGATGAGGAGAAATCTCCAACAGTGAAACCTGGTGGAACATTGCTTTCTGTTCTTTCTAATCAAAGTGTTTTCTTACCATCTGCTTGTGGTGGAGGTGGAACCTGTGCAATGTGTAAATGTCAGGTTCTAGATGGAGGTGGAGATATTTTACCTACTGAGTTAACTCATATTACCAGATCCGAAGCAAAAGAGAATTGGAGACTTGCTTGTCAGGTTAAAGTTAGGGATAATATGGAAATAAAAATTCCTAATGAAATATTTAGCATACAGAAATGGAATTGTACGGTTAAATCTAATAGAAGTGTTGCTACTTTTATTAAGGAGTTAATTGTAGAGCTTCCTGAAGGACAAACAATAGATTTTAAGTCTGGTGGTTATATTCAGATTGATATACCCAAATATAAACTTAGTTATTCTGATTTTAATGTTGAAGATGAATATCGTGAAGATTGGGATAAATTTAAAATGTGGGACTTAGTTGCTGAAAATAAAGAAGATGGCGTGTTTAGAGCATATTCAATGGCAAATCATCCAGCAGAGGGAAACATGATAATGCTTAATGTTAGAATTGCACACCCACCCCCACAAAAATGGGATGCTCCACCTGGAATAGCATCATCTTACATATATAATTTAAAGCCTGGCGATAAAGTTGACATCTCAGGTGCTTATGGTGAATTTTTCATTAAAGATACTGACCGTGAAATGGTTTATATAGGTGGTGGTGCTGGAATGGCTCCTTTACGTTCTCACCTATTTCATTTATTTCATACTCTCAAAACTGGAAGAAAAGTTTCGTACTGGTATGGAGCAAGATCAAGAAGAGAAATGTTTTATGATAGTCATTTCAAAAAGATTGAAGAAGAATTTCCTAATTTTTCTTACAATGTCGCCCTCTCTGATCCACTGAAAGAAGATAATTGGACAGGATATACAGGGTTTATTCACCAGGTAGTGCTTGATAATTACCTTAATGATCATGAAGATCCTACGGAGATTGAATACTATATGTGTGGACCTCCTATGATGAATAGCGCTGTTACAAACATGTTGCATGACCTTGGTGTTGAGGATGATATGATTGATTTTGATGATTTTGGTGGCTAGTATTGAATATATTTGAAATATCATCTTTGCTCGTCAGTATCTCAGCCGCATTAATGTATTTAAATTTTAAGTTCATTAAAATGCCTATGACTATAGGTGTTATGCTATTATCATTAATTTTATCATTCTTAATTTCTATTATAGGGTACTTTTCTCCATCATTAGTTGATTTTTCATATTCACTTTTAAATAGTATCGATTTCAATATTACCTTAATGGGTGGAATGCTATCATTCTTACTATTTGCAGGCTCTCTTCATGTTGATTTGAATGATTTATTAGAGCAAAAAGTAATAATCTCAATTCTTGCTACTTTGGGAGTTGTATTTTCTACATTTGTAGTTGGTACTATTACTTATTATCTTTTAGGATTCTTCTCTATAAATATAGATTATATTTACTGTTTGCTTTTTGGTTCTTTGATTTCCCCTACAGATCCTATTGCAGTACTTGGAATTTTAAAAGAAACTAATTCTCCAAAATCCCTAGAAACTACAATAGCAGGAGAATCTTTATTTAATGATGGTGTAGGTGTGGTTGTGTTTACAGTTATATTATCTCTTTTATCTGATCATGCTCATATATCATTCTCTGAAATAAGCTTTCTTTTTATTGAAGAAGCTATAGGAGGAGTGGCGTTTGGATTGTTCTCGGGATATATTTTCTTTAAACTTTTGAAAAGTGTTGATAATTATCCCTTAGAAATCATGTTGACTTTAGCTCTTGTTATGGGAGGCTATTCTTTAGCTACTTATTTGCATCTATCTGGTCCTTTAGCCATGGTTGTTGCGGGACTATTTATTGGGAATCATGGAAAGATATTTGCGATGTCTGAGGATACACACAAGCAATTATTTTCATTTTGGGAGCTAATTGATGAATTTCTAAATGCGCTTCTATTTGTACTTATTGGATTTGAGGTACTTCTTATCTCTTTTAATCTAGATTACCTGATTGTAGGAGTGTTATTAATTCCTCTTATATTACTAGTTCGCTTTATAGGTATCTCCACACCACTTTCCATATTAGGGGAAAAAACCAATTTATCTAAGGGATCTAATATAGTAATGACTTGGTGTGGTCTTAGAGGAGGAATTTCTATAGCTCTAGCTCTTAGTTTACCTGATATTCCTGAAAAATCATTAATAATTACAATAACATATATTGTGGTTACATTTTCAATATTGGTACAAGGTATGACATCTAAGAAGCTTGTAGATTCAATTATAGATGCCTAGAATATTTCGTGCTCTTATAATATCCCTATTTCTATTTTATTCATGTGATAACAATAAGTTCACTGAGATTCATGGATATACAATGGGAACTACATATTCTATTAAAATTCCAGATTTTAACTTAGCGAGAGAGTTAGCTAAAAGTAGGATTGATTCAATCCTTTATGCTATTAACTTAGAAATGTCTACCTATATAGATTCAAGTCAAATATCTCAGTTTAATAGAATTCCTAAGAAAAATAAGTTTTATATAAATAAGGATTTTTTTAAAGTTATAAATAGAGCTAAGATTTTCAATCATTTAACAAATGGAGTATTTGATCCAACGATTAATCCTTTGGTCGAATTATGGGGGTTCTCAAAAAATGGATATTTAAAAGAAATTCCATCTAAAGCTAAAATTGATAGTGCTTTGAGTTTAGTCGGTCTAAATAATTTAATTATTCATAGCGATCAAAGTGTTAGTAAAAATAAAATGATTTCACTAGACCTTTCAGCAATAGCTAAGGGCTATGGAGTAGATAAAATCTCAGAATACTTAGAAGAGAATGGATGTGCTAACTATATGGTCGAAATAGGTGGTGAAATTAGGTCATCAGGAAAAAATAAGGATGGAGGAGAATGGATTGTAGGATTGCAACAACCTAATGAAAATATAAGCAAATTAGCAATACGTATTAAGTTAAAAGACATGTCTCTTGCTACCTCTGGAAATTATAGGAACTATTACGATATTAATGGAAAAAGATATTCACACATCATTTCACCGCTAACTGGATACCCAATTAAGAATGATATTTTAAGCGTATCCGTGTTATCGAAAGAATGTGTTGATGCAGATGCATTTGCTACATCCTTAATGCTATATCCAGCAGAAGAAGGGATTGAATTGATAGAGAAGATTGATGAGGTAGAGGTCCTGTATATTCTAGAAGATAATAGCATGATTTATTCAAAAGGATTCTCTAACTATCTTATTCAGGATTAGTTGATAAAAAGGAGTTTTTATGATAATTGACATATTTTTACCCTTATCTCTAATATTTATAATGTTTACGCTTGGGATTAGTCTAACGATTCAAGATTTCAAGAATATTGCAGAACAACCTAAAGCACTTCTTATAGGTATTGTTAATCAAATGTTGCTCCTACCTATTATTACCTTTTTAATCTTATTTATTATAAAAATGCCAGGTGAGATGGCTGTAGGAATGATGATATTAGCATGTTGTCCTGGGGGAGTAACTTCAAATATGCTTACTAAACTTGCAAAAGGAGATACTGCTCTTTCAATATCATACACTGCCCTTGTAAGTCTTGTTAGTGTTTTTAGTCTTCCTTTAATAGTAGGGTTCTCCATGCAATATTTTATGGGCTCGGATGCACCCAGTATTAATATTATTTCTCTAGGGATGACGATGTTCTTTATTACAACAGTCCCTGTGTCTATAGGAATATATATTAATGCAAAATTTCATAAATTTGCATTTTCGTTCACTTCTATCGCAAATAAGATATCTACTTTATTATTTATTATTATAGTTGTGGGAGCTTTGGCAAGTGAATGGCAGACATTTATTGATAATTTAAATTCATTAGGACCTGCTATTTCTTTATTAATTATATTGATGTTATTTGTTGGTTATAATAGCGCAAATTGGTTTAAGCTTAATAGAAAAAAATCGATAACAGTAGCAATTGAATCAGCCATTCAGAATGCAACAGTTGGAATAACAATTGGGAATTTAATACTAAATCAAGAATCTGGACTTTCAATATTGAGTTTACCATCAGGAGTATACGGTATATTAATGTATTTAATTTGTCTGCCAATTTTATTTTTGTTCTTAAGAAAATAATAATTATTAATACTAAGGAATTTGTAAAATTTGAAAAAAATTATATTAATGTTAACTTTTGGACTATTAATCTGCAAAAATAATGAAATGAATAATTTATTAGAAC
>CAZKFO010000087.1:0-6415 GCA_964552145.1 uncultured bacterium
TGAATGATCATCGTTCAGTTTACTGAATACAGAATTCGGCTTATAGGTTAGCCTTTAAATTTTATGTTAGAAACTAATTGGCATATAAAAGAAATTGACTTAGCTAAAGTAGCTAAAATTTCGAAAGAATTTAGTCTTCCATCTCCTATTGCATCCATTATGTCTCAAAGAAATTTATTAAGCAAGCACGATACTTCTACTTTTTTCTACCCCAATAAAGACAATGTGTATAATCCTTCACTTCTTATGGATATGGATATTGCTGTTAAAAAAATCATTCAAAGCATCAATGATAATGATAAAATCCTTATATACGGGGACTATGACGTTGACGGAGTAACATCAACATCGATATTGTACAGCTTCTTTAAAAGTTTAAAAGTAAATATAAGTTATTATATTCCTCATCGTGATATTGATGGGTATGGACTATCTACAAGAGGTGTTGAGTTTGCTCATAGTATAGGGGCTAAATTAATAATCACATGCGATTGCGGAATTAATGCTTTTAAAGAAATCCAATATGCAAAAGATAAGATGATAGAAGTTATTGTAACGGACCACCACAAACCAGAGGATAAAATCCCAGATTGCACGGCTGTCATAAATCCAAATCGAAAAGATTGTGACTATCCATTTAAAGGACTTTGTGGCGCAGGTGTTGCTTTTAAGCTTGCCCTTGGAATCACAGAGAAACTATCATTAAGTCCAGATATTGTTTGGAAATATGCTGATTTAGTGACAATGGGAATTGCCGCAGATGTAATGCCTATCACGGATGAAAATAGGATTATTGCTCATTTTGGTTTGGAGCAGATAAGAGCAGGTAATAATTTAGGTTTAAAAACTTTAATTCAAACTTCTAAATTAGCTATTGAACGGATTGGTATTGGACAAATAAATTTTTGGATATCCCCTAAGATTAATGCTGCCGGAAGATTAGGTGAAGCGTCTAGAGCAGTCAAATTATTAACTTCTACTAACCCATATTATGCTTTAGAGATTGCTAATACTTTAAATAAAGAAAATGACAAGCGAAAAGTAATTACAGCAACTATGGAAAGTGAATCAATAGAGATGCTAGAGTCTAATGAAAAACTAAACAAAGAAAAGGCTATAGTACTTTATAAAAAAGATTGGCATGCTGGAATAATAGGAATAGTTGCTTCAAGAGTGAAGGAACTATATAATAAACCTACTATTATTATTGGTTTAGAAGATGGATGGGGAAAAGGATCATGTAGAAGTATTTCTAAACTTGACATTGTTAGTGTTTTAGATTCATGCTCAGATTTATTAGATGGATATGGTGGTCATCCAATGGCAGCAGGACTCACTATTAAAGAATCAAATTTGGATGAGTTTGTTAAAAGGTTCAGTTTAAACTGTTCATCTTTATTAGATGATGAAGATTTAGCCCGAAGTGTAATCATAGATTTGGAAATTTCAATGACTGATATTAATACAAGAATGATTAACTTCTTGAAACATATGGAGCCGTATGGCCCCAAGAATCCTAAACCTTTGTTTTTATCAAAGAAATTAAGTGTAGATGGAATCCCTAAATTATTAGGAAAAGATCAGACCACTATTAAATTTAATGTAAGGGAAAAAGAAAGTGTATTTGAGGCAATTGGATTTAGAATGTTAGATGAATATGAAAAATTAATTTCACAGAAGTATATTGATATGGTTTATAGTATTTCAGAAAATCATTGGAATGGGAAAACTTCTTTGCAGTTAGAAGTAAAAGGAATAAAATATTCAGATGTCTAAAATAAGGTCATATATATCAGGAGTTGGGCACTATTTGCCTGAAAGGGTTGTCTCAAATTCAGAAATGTCAACTTGGATGGATACATCTGATGAGTGGATAAAAGAAAGAACAGGGATAGAAGAAAGAAGATTTGCAAAGGATGGAGAAGGGCCATCTGACTTAGCAATCCCTGCTGTTAACATGGCTTTAGATGATGCAAACATCAATAAAGAAGATATTGATTTAATCATTTTTGGGACAATTTCATCTGACTACTATATACCTGGATCTGGATGTTTACTTCAAGATAAAATGTCATTTTCTACTATTGGTGCTCTTGATATTAGAGCTGCCTGCTCTGGATTCATATATGGATTATCTGTAGCAGATCAATATATAAAAGCAGGAACATGCAAACATGTTCTTTTAGTTTGCGCTGAAGTTCAATCTACAATGATGGATATATCAGATAGGGGTCGAAATACTTCTGTAATTTTTGGCGATGGAGCAGGAGCAGTAGTAGTTAGTCAAACTAGTAGTGATAATGGAATATTGTCTACGCATCTTCATGCTGATGGAAAATATTATAAAGAGCTCTGGCTTAAGGAACCTTCATCAACATCACCTAATAGATTGTCTAAAGATTCATTTGATAAAGGAGAGCACTATTTAAGCATGAATGGTAGAGAAGTATTTAAGCATGCTGTCACAAAATTTCCTGAAGCTATTAATGAGGCTTTAGAATATAATAATTTATCTAGCCATGATATTGATTTGCTAATCCCTCATCAAGCAAATATAAGAATATCTCAAATGGTACAAAAAAGATTGAATCTATCAGATAATAAGATTTATAATAACATACGAAAATATGGAAATACAACAGCAGCATCAATCCCAATTGCATTATCAGAGGCCAAGCGAACAAATAGAATCAATAGCAATGATATTATTATTCTTGCGGCATTTGGTTCTGGTTTTACATGGGGATCAGCAGCTATAAGATGGTAAATAAATAATATGAAAAGATATTTTAAAGAAGAGCATTTTTTGCTTAGAGATATGGTCCGGGAATTTGCGGTCAATGAAATAAGACCTAATGCCAAAGAAGTAGACAAAGGGATGTTCCCAGAAGAGAATATACAAAAAATGTCAGAGCTTGGGTTATTGGGTATCCCATGGGAGGAGAAATATGGAGGAAATGGGATGGATACTCTTGCACTAGTAATAGCCATTGAAGAATTAGGTAAAGAATGTACTTCCACTGCAGCAACAATGATGGCTCATACTAGTTTAGGAACTTCTCCTATAGTATCATTTGGTACAGAAGAACAAAAAGAAAAGTACCTACCACAACTTGCATCAGGGAGTATGTTAGGTGCCTTTGGATTAACTGAACCTAATGCAGGTAGTGATGCGGGAAATACTCAAACTAGAGCAGTCTCAACTAAAGATGGATACATTGTTAATGGCCAAAAAGTATTTTGTACAAATGCTGGCTATGCAGGGATTATTATTTTTACTGCGGTAATGGTTGAAGATGGTCAGGAGAAGGGTATTGGAGCATTTATTGCGGAAAAGGGTATGGATGGATTAAGAGTTGGAAATCCTGAGAATAAAATGGGTTGGAAGGGGTCAGATACCAGATCAGTTTATTTTGAAGACATGTTTATTCCTAAAGATAATGTATTAGGATCACCATCAAAAGGATTTAAGCAATTTCTAAAAACTCTTACAGGTGGAAGAATAACTATTGGCGGGTTAGCTTTGGGAACTGCTCAAGGAGCTTATGAAAGGGCGCTCTTGTATTCAAAAGAAAGAAAAGCTTTTGGAAAGGAAATCAACAAGTTCCAGGGAGTTAGCTTTAAACTTGCTGATATGGCTACTCAGATTCAGGCTGCAAAACATTTAGTTTATCATGCTGCTTATAAAAAAGATAATAATGAAGATATATCTAGAGAGGCAGCAATGGCAAAATTATTTGCAAGTGAGATGTGTATGAAAGTTACTACTGAAGCCATTCAAGTTTTCGGTGGGTATGGGTATATCAAAGAATATGATGTTGAAAGATTTTTTAGAGATTCTAAAATACTTGAAATTGGCGAAGGAACAAGTGAAGTTCAGAGAATTATAATTTCCCGAGATATTCTTAATAGTATTAGCTCTATATGATATCACTTGAAATTTATAATCATTCGAAATTATCTATAACTCATACTACAACTGAACAATTGATTAATAATGTTATAAAAGACTATGAAGTTGAAGATGGTACAATCAATCTAGTTATTATAGATGATGAAAGTTTAAGAAAAATGAAATATGAGTATTTCAAGCAAGATTACTATACTGATGTCATTGCATTTAATATTGAAAGCAATCCATTTGAAGGGGAAATATATATTAGTTCAGATAGAGTAGAAGATAACGCACTTCAATACAAACAAACCATTGAAGAAGAAATGCGAAGAGTAATTATCCATGGGACTCTTCATTTGTGTGGCGAAGAAGATGAATCGGAAGATCAGAAAGCAAGAATGGAATCTCTAGAAAAGTTTTATTTGAAGAAAAATTCATCCAGTATAATTAATTTATAATGAGTATGCTAATTATATTTCTATTTATACTTCTTCTTATTTTATCTGCATTTTTTTCTGGTGTAGAGACAGCATATTTTAATTTAAAATTACATAGAGATGATATCCCTCATAGATTAAGAGAGCTTCTTTCACGTCCAAAAAGATTATTGGTTTCTATACTTACAGGTAATACCATTATAAATGTTGCAATTGGTTCATTTGCAACTTTACTAACAAGCAATCTTATAGGAAGTGACCCTAGTATTATACTAATTCAAGTTGCAGTTATATCTATATTGATTATCATATTTGGAGAAATAATTCCTAAAACGTTAGCAATAAGATATTCAAAGATATTTGCAAATATTACTTACTATCCATTGAAATTTTTCATTGTATTGCTTTCACCATTATCTTCGATTTTGAACTTTATTAATAAATTATTTTTAAAATTAATTCCAATTGAAGAAAAGCCATTTGATACTGAGGAAGAATTAGAAATTTTAGCTGAGTTAGGAGAAGAAGGTGGGGGGCTAGATGAAGAAGAATCTGATATGATTAAATCAATAATTAAGTTTGATGATAAGACAGTTAGAGAGATTATGACACCTAGGGTTGATATCTATGGTCTATCTACGACTTCAAACCTTGATGATGTGATGGATCTAATTGCAAAGAAACAGTTTTCAAAAATCCCAATTTATAAAGACACAATTGATGAAATTATTTGTATTCTATACGCCAAGGATGTTGTGCCATACTTATTAGGTTCAAGAGAGGGAATTGATTTAACATCAATATCTAGAGATGCATATTTTGTACCAGAGCAAAAACCAATTGATGATTTACTTAGTGATTTCAAAGAGAAAAAAACATCGTTAGCAATTGTGGTTGATGAGTGGGGAGGGACTTCAGGTCTAGTCACTTTAGAAGATATTGTAGAAGAGGTTATGGGAGAGATTAGAGATCCATTTGATATAGAAAAAACTCCTATAGAAATAACAAGAGATGGATCATTTATTGTTGATGGAAAAATTAGTATTTATGACCTAGAAGAAGAAATTGAAGATATGAATTTTCCTGAGCAAAGAGATTACGATACACTCGGCGGACTAATTCTTGATCATTTAGAGGATATCCCTACTGAAGGCGAAAAAATCACATTCCAGGGATGGGAGATGAAAGTTTGCAAGCTTGATGGCAATAGAATTACAGAAGTAAGTATTAAAAAAATATCATAATAAATTGTTATGAATGACCCTCTAATTAATTTTAAAAAACTTATTGAAGTTCTTGATGTTTTATTATCTCCTAATGGTTGTGATTGGGATAAAAAGCAGACTCATGAAAGCTTAATCCCTTACTTGCTTGAAGAAGCATATGAAGTCATTGAATCAATTGAGCAAGGAGACATGGAAGGGTTAAAAGAGTAATTAGGGGATTTGATTCTGCATATCTTATTTCAAGCAAAACTAGCAAACAATGAAGGGTATTTTAGCATTACAGATTCATTAGAAAATATATCTTCAAAATTAATTAGAAGACACCCACATATTTTTATAAATGATAAAAGTACAAATAATCAAGATTTGTCATGGGAACAATTAAAGAAAAAAGAGAAAAATAGAGATAGTGTTTTAGAGGGAGTTCCTTTATCACTACCTAGCTTAACTAGAGCTCGACGTATTCAAGAGAAGGCTTCTAGCGTTGGGTTTGATTGGAATAATATCATTCCAATACGAGAAAAAATAAAAGAAGAATTATCTGAGTTAGATGAAGCCATAGAGTCTACTCAAAAAGAAGCAATCTTAGATGAAATGGGAGATGTTCTTTTTTCCATTGTCAATTTAGCTAGATTTATGGAAGTTGATCCAGAAGCAGCTTTGAGACATACAATTAGAAAATTTGAAACTCGATTTAAGAAGATAGAAAAAACGATAGAAGAAAGTGGAAAAGATATGCAAAGCTCTACTCTTGAGGAGATGGATTTAATCTGGAATAAGGTTAAAAAAGAGGAATAGTTTTGTGGAGGCGGTGGGAATCGAACCCACGTCCGAATGTAAAGTTCAAATAGCATCTA
>CAZKFO010000088.1:0-6304 GCA_964552145.1 uncultured bacterium
TATGATTTCATGGAAAACTGTCCTGGCTGAGGAAACATATGGACTCCGTGGGAGCCCACTCCTGGAAATGATTTAATTTATCAAAATCCACAATTTGTTGATATTAATAATCTAAATTTCAACTATCTTGATTCCTCGCCATGCATTGACGCTGGAAATCCAAACCAATATGACCCAGATGGAACTATACGTGATATTGGTGCTAATTACATATCAAATATATTAGAAGGCGACTGTAATTCTGATAATGAGCAAAATATAATAGATGTTGTATATAATTTAAATAACTGCATAATTGATGAATTGTTGGAGTCTTGCCAATGTAGTGATATGAATGGAGATCAGGAATTCAATGTACTAGATATAGTAGTTCTAGTTAATATTATCCTATCAAACTAATTTTCCATTCTTCATTATCATTGATATCCTGTCTGAGTTAAACCAATATGGAATTTCATTAATATTTTCTATATCCCAAAACAAAATATCAGCATTATAACCTTCTTTAATAAGACCAATAGAGTTTTGTCTTTTTATAGCCTTAGCACCATTATAGGTTGCCGCTTTGAATGAATCTTTTATGGATAGACCACAATACAATGATGATAATGCCATAATCGTTGGCATCGAGTAGATTGTATTGGAACCGGGATTAAAATCAGTTGCTATAGCTACATCGCAACCGGCTTCTATCATTTTACTCCCATTTGCAAAACTATCTAATCCTAAAAATAAAGTTGTGCCTGGTAAAATAGTTGCTACAACATTATTCTGAGCCATGTTGAGCAAACCCTTGTAGTTTGATTTCATCAGGTGATCAGCTGAAACAACACCTAATTCACCTGCTAGGAATGCGCCGTTAGAATCTGAGAATTCATCAACATGCAGTTTCATGTCTAAATTATATTCTCTTGCTTTTTCTGATATTTTGGTAGTCTGACCAGAATCAAAATATCCATCTTCACAGAAAACATCACAAAATTCAGCTAAATTATTACTGGAAACTTCAGGAATCATTTCAGTGCATAGTAAATCAATATAAGAATCTTGACTCGGATTGTCATGAGGAAAATCATGCGCTCCCATAAAGGTTGAAACAATATCAATATTAGATTTATCGTTTAAATTTTTAATTACTTCAAGACTTTTAATTTCATCAATAAGAGTTAATCCATATCCAGATTTGGCTTCTACTGTGGTAGTACCACTTTTTAAAATTCTATCTACATTTTTAATGCAACTATTTACTAATTCTTCTTTCGTGGAATTTTTCAGTGATTCTATGGAAGATTTAATCCCTCCTCCACTATTAGCAATCTCTTGATAAGTATATCCTGATACTCTTTTATCAAAATCTTTAGATCTATTTGAAGAAAAAACTAAATGTGTATGTGAATCAATAAAACCAGGAGTTAAGAAAAGACCTTTAGCATCAATTAAGTTATCATACTGAAGGTCTAAAGAGCAATCTATTTTACGAATCAAGTGATCTTCTATTAAAATGGAATCTACTGCTAAAGTCACTACATCATTCAAATCTATATCATATGTAATAATTCCACCTATATTTTTTATAATAGAAATCATTGAATTGGAATCTTTAATTTTCTTTCATCTGCAACCTGAATTGCTCTTTTATATCCAGCATCAACATGACGTGCAACACCTATCCCTGGATCATTTGTAAGTACCCTATTAAGCCTTTTTCTCATCTCTTCACTTCCATCAGCAACTACAACTAAACCTGCATGAGTTGAAAAACCTATACCTACACCACCACCATTATGCACAGACACCCATGAGGCACCACTTGACGTACTAAGTAATGAATTTAATATTGGCCAATCTGCAACAGCATCAGAACCATCTTTCATGTTTTCAGTTTCTCTGTTTGGTGAAGCTACAGATCCTGCATCTAAGTGGTCTCTACCAATTACAATAGGAGCATCTAGTTCACCTTTCGCTACCATATCATTAATTGCCTCACCAAAAATATTGCGTTCTCTATATCCAAGCCAGCAAATCCTAGAAGGGAGTCCTTGAAATTGAACTTTTTTCTGAGCCATGGTTATCCATCTCTCTAGTGCGTAATCATTAGGAAATAATTCAAGAATTTTTTTATCTGTTTTATAAATATCATCAGGATTACCTGATAATGCTACCCATCTAAACGGACCTTTCCCCTCACAGAATAAAGGTCTAATATATTCTGGAACAAAACCAGGAAAATCAAATGCGTTTTTTACGCCAGCATGTTCTTTAGCTTGTCCTCTTAAATTATTTCCATAATCAAAAGTTATTGAACCTCTTTTTTGAAGCTCAAGCATAGATTTACAGTGTAATCCCATAGTCCTATAAGATTCCTTAATATACTTTTGAGGATCTTTAATTTTTAATTCATTTGCATCTTCTATGCTCATTTCATTCGGATAGTAACCATTCAATTCATCATGTGCAGATGTTTGGTCTGTTAAAATGTCAGGAATAACATTATCTTTAATTAATTTAGGTAATATATCCGCAGAGTTACCTAATAGTCCTATAGATAGAGGAAGACCAGACTCTTTAGCTTCTAAAGCTAACTTTACAGCTTCATCATAACTATTAGTAGACTTGTCTAAATAGTTTGTCTCTATTCTTCTACTTATACTAACTGGATCAATTTCAATAGTGATGTTAACGCCTTCATTCATTGTCACTGCAAGTGGCTGGGCTCCTCCCATTCCACCTAGTCCTGATGTTACCGTTAAAGTCCCTTTCAATGAACCATTAAAATGTTTTCTCGCTAATTCAGCTAATGTTTCATATGTCCCTTGTAAAATTCCTTGAGAGCCTATATAAATCCAACTCCCTGCTGTCATTTGCCCATACATCATTAAACCTTTTTGATCTAGTTCTCTAAAGTGCTCCCAATTTGACCACTTAGGTACAAGCATAGAATTTGACATCAAAATTCTAGGTGAATACTCATGTGTTTTAAAAACTGCAACCGGTTTCCCTGATTGAATCAGTAAAGTTTCATCATTTTCTAATTTCAGTAAAGAATCTACAATCTTATCAAAACATTCCCAATTTCTAGCTGCTTTTCCATAACCTCCATAAACTATTAGTTCATTAGGATTTTCAGCTACATCTTGATCTAGATTATTATGTAACATCCTTAAAGCAGCCTCTTGATGCCATCCTTTACAATGAAGCTTTTTACCTGTAGGGGAAGTAATATTTCTTACTAAATTCATTTTTTATTCTCCTAAGAGATGTATTTTTTTATTATAAGATAATCTTACTGAATTTAAAATATTACTTTGTTTTTTTATTGAATTATATGAAAAAAAACAAATTTCATCATACCCAGATAGTTTAGATAGTATAATCTTATCTGAGACACTTAAATTATCTTGATTGAAAAGTGAAATTCCCATTACAATTTTATTATCTAAGCTAATAGAAGATAAGTGTTTCCTGATATTTTTTAATCTATCTGTAAATTGATTATTATTCTCTGTGTAATTCATAACTATTACAAAATCTAATAAATCATCTTTAATCCATGTACTCCAATCTTGATACCAACGATATTTAGACTCTATTACATCACTCTTAACAGCAGCACTTAATTGTACATCTAAATTGTTTTTAAAATTATAATCTCTTAGAGAAGAAATTAAGTTTGTTATATTCATTGAATTATAATCAACCCATATGTTTTGCATTGAATCCTTTTTAGCTTTTGACCAGCCAAATTTTTCATCATAAACTCCCCTATATAAATCTTTTGGGTTAAATCCATAATCTCTTTCAAAATTATCAATTCCTAATTTATTAAACCCATAATATTCATCTTGAAAACGTATATAATCAAAATGAATACCATCTAATCCAGGATAATTATCTATTATTTCCTTAACTAAACTCTCTATGTAAAGATTAACATTTGGATGGTTTGGAGATAAATATAGACCTTCCCAATTTGGAGATTGGATATTATTAATTTTGATATCAATATCTGATTTACCATTGTAATCAGATGAGAACCATTCTGGGTGTGTATAATATAAATGAGATTTGTCTTCAGGCTTATAAGGTGCTGACCATACCAGATATGTATTTAACCATCCATGAATCTCGATATTCAACAATTTACTCCAATGTAGAATATACTGAAGAGGGTCAAAATTTTTTTGTACTTTATAATTTATGTTAACTAAATCAGAATTATATAGCGCATCACCTCTAGATCTGATTTGAACAAATATTCTATTGATTCCACTCTTTGATATATCAATCATTAAAGAGTCAATGGATTGCTTAGTATAGAGGTGATTCCTCTCTACCCATAAAGAAGATTCTATTTGATTATTAAAAGGATAAAGTGAACTACCTAATAAAAGAAATAAAAGAAGAAACAAATAGTGCTTATTTATTATCTTCAGTGTCTTTTTCTTGTGTTTCTTCTAGATTTTTCAACCCTACGAATTCAATTAAAGACATTTTAGCATTATCATTCTTTCTGTTTTCTAATTTGATAATCCTAGTATATCCACCATTCCTATCAACATAATTTGGAGCAATTTCATGAATCAGAAGGTTGGTAGATTTTTTTCCTAATTTCCCTGGAAGCTTTTGTGTTAGCAATCTATAGCTGCTTAAATCATTTTTCTTTGCATATGTTATTAATCGCTCTACAAAACTTTGCAATTCTTTTGCCTTAGGTAAAGTCGTTTTAATTCTCTTATGTTCAATTAATGACATAGCTAGATTTCTTTTCAGTGATACTCTATGGCTAGCTGTTCTATTTAATTTTCTACCTTTAACTAAATGTCTCATATTATTTTACTCTATACTCATAAATTGTGAAATATCCATGCCAAATTCTAAGCCTAACTCACCTAATTTAGCAACTAATTCTGTTAATGATTTTCTTCCAAAGTTCTTATACTTAAGCATTTGTCCTTCATCTTTTGATACTAATTCTCCAATAGTCTTGATCCCCGCTGCTTGTAAACAATTATGACTTCTAACAGATAATTCCATTTCATCAATGTTCTTAACCAAAACACTCTTAACTTCTAATGCTTCATTTAGCTCTTTATCATCTACTGCCTTAATAGATTGAGAATCATCAAAGAGAAAAAATCCAAAATGTTGTCTCGCTATATTAGCCGCATGATTCATAGCATCCTTAGGTTTAGTTGAACCATCAGATTGGATTTGCATTATAAGTCTCTCATGACCTTCAGAGGAAGTGGCTATTGGCTCTACATTCCAAGATACTTCTTTAATTGGATTATATAAGGCATCTATAGGAATAATTCCTATAGGATCATTGTTTCGTTTATTACTTTCAGCAAGAGAATAACCTTTACCTCTAGATATTCTACATTCTAAATTAATTTGAACTTTATCAGTAAGCTCGGCAATATGATGATCTGGATTTAACACTTCAAAATCTGAAAGCTGTTTATTAATATGCTCAGCTTTAAATATTGTGGGTCCCTCTAATGATATATTAATTGTTTCAGGACCTTCATTAATCATTTTAAATCTAACTTCTTTTAAATTTAACACTATATCCGTCAAATCTTCTTTGACTCCATCAATAGCTGTAAATTCATGTTGGACACCATCTACTTTTATTGCTGTAATAGCAGCTCCAGGTATTGAAGTTAACAATATTCTACGCAAGCTATTACCTAATGTTACACCATAACCTCTTTCAAATGGCTTAGCTTCAATTTCTAGAAAATTTCCTTCTTCTTTTAATACCTTAACATTAATATCTGAAAAATGTTTATTGTTTGACATTTAAATTCTTCCTTTTAATTATTTAGAATATAATTCAACTACTAATTGTTCATTTAATGGTTCATTAATTTCATCTCTATTAGGTGCAGATAGAAATTTTCCTACTAATTTTGCTTTATCAATTTCAAGCCATGGCATTGGGTTGTCTCCCTGTACTCTTCTAAGTCCATCTTGAAACACTTCCATTTTTTTACTTTTATCTCTAACTTGAATAATATCATCAGGCTTTAACTGAAAAGAAGGAATATTAACAACCCTATTATTAACTAGAAAATGCTTATGGGAAACCAATTGACGAGCACTACGTCGAGTAGATGCTAGACCTAATCTAAAAATAGTATTATCTAATCTTGACTCTAACATTATTAATAAATTATGTCCTGTAGGGCCTGATTTTACCTGAGACTTCTTAAAATAATTTCTAAATTGCTTCTCTAGTAAGCCATACATATACTTTATTCTTTGTTTTTCTCTTAATTGTATCCCATAATTAGACAAT
>CAZKFO010000089.1:0-6300 GCA_964552145.1 uncultured bacterium
ATAACTTTGACAGTGGTGACTGTGATGATCAGTGTGGTGTACCTTTAGGTGACAATTCATCATGTGCAGATGAGTGTGGTGTACCAAATGGTGATAATACATTATGTGCTGATTGCCATGGTGTGCCAAATGGTGATGGAGAGATTGATGACTGTGGCGTATGTGGTGGTGACTCAACATCCTATGAGACATTTGATGTGATAGATGTGGTAGTACTTGTTGGACATATTCTAGATCATACAGATGGTGCCTGTCTAGACTATAACGGTGATGGAGTTCTTACTATTGTAGATGTGGTACAGATTGTAGGGCTCATTCTAAATACAAGTGCAAGGATTAGCGATGCAAGTGAGGTCACTCTATCAAGAGATGCAAACTCACTGGTACTTGATGCAGATGGCTTTGTAGGTGCAATTGAGATGACACTATCTCACGGTAATAACTTTGAGATTGAGTTTGATGGTTCATCGATGGTATCTGATTATAGAACCGCGGGTAACTACACAACACTTATTGTTGTTGCTCCAGAGTCTGGTAAGCTATTTACAGCGAGCTCTGACTTTGAGATTGAGGATATGATGGCTGCAAACGCAGATGGTGAGCTTGAGGTTATACTGCCTGTTGCGTTTGGATTAAGCGCTGCATATCCAAATCCATTTAATCCAACAACGAGTATTGATTTGAATATGTCTAAGACTGAGCTTGTATCTGTGAATGTATATAGCATTACAGGTCAGCTAATAGAGACTATTCACAGTGGTAACCTTTCTTCAGGTTCACACACGATGACATGGGAAGCTTCTCATCTGTCTTCTGGTGTGTATTTTATTAAGGCTGCAACATCATCAGATGTTGTAACTCAGAAAGTAATGCTACTGAAGTAATACGAAGATTATAGAGAAAATAAAAAGGGTCTTGATATCTATTGAGACCCTTTTTTCGTATTATGTAATTAGGTATTTATTATTAAATAATAGATACGAATTAAAAAGTTTTTTTAAAGATATATTTTTTTATAAATTTGCATTCCATTGGCCCGTTCGTCTAGTGGTTAGGACTCAGGGTTTTCATCTCTGCAACAGGAGTTCGATTCTCCTACGGGCTACAAAAAGCCCAGATTTTTCTGGGCTTTTTTTTATTTATTAAAAATATATAAAATGTTTACAAATAGTACATATCTATCAATCAAATACATCCTATCTTTGATGCGTTTCTCAAAGTCAGTTCCTGATTATATTAAAATAACTGATGAAACCTATGCCGGTGTTAAATCAGAAACCCTTCCCCTAAAAGTTATTAAAGGGAAAAAATCTCTTGGGCGAGCTTTAATTTTATTTCCAGGAGCGTCTCCGAAGGCGGAAGAACATCCATCTATGCATTTTCTTGCTTCGGTTCTTGCTAATACAGGGTTTGATGTTTATATACCAAGGATTCCATTACTTAAGGAGCTAAATGTATTAGAGGAAAATATACTATACCTACACAAAGCGTATGAGGAGATATTAAATAGAGATGATGTTCGTGGAAATCTGGTAAGTTGTATGGGAGTGAGTTACGGAGGTGCGCTTGTATTAAAAGCAAGTCTAGGTGGCTACATGGCGACAAATCCACCACATAGCATTATCACTTATGGAACAATATATGATATTCAAACAAGTCTAGATTTTTTAATATCTGGTAAAATAAAGATTAAGGGTGTAGAGGTAAAAATCAAGCCACATGAGTGGGGAATGATTGTTGCTCTTCATAATTTTCTTCCTGATGTTGATATTGGATATGACACCAAAAATATTCAACGTATTTTAAAGTTAAAAGTTCAAGAGAAGAATGAAGATGTTGAAAAAGAATTAGAGGCGTTAGATGAGAGGGAGCAAGAACTCATGCAAAACATATTAGACGCTAATGTCACCCCTGAGATAAGAAGAATTATTGATATTATTCTTAAAGAAAAGATAGATGAGCTTAATGGTATCTCTCCAGAATCTTGGGCTCATCAGGTCTCTAATAAGGTATTTATAATGCATGGGGCGAATGATGATATGGTTCCCTATACACAATCGATTCAATTAGCTAAAAGCATCAAGGAATCTGAGTTATTTATATCGTATTTATATGAACATAATGAAATTGCACCAACGCATTCATTTATGCATAAGTTTAATGAACTAAAAAGACTAACATGCTACATAAAATCCATCATTAAGCATCATGAAAATTAAATCATTTCAAGGAGGGTATGATAAAAATCTATGTTACGTACTATCCTGCGAATCTACGAAGCTATGTGCATTAGTTGATCCATCTGTTGAGATACTTCCCGTTATAGAATATATAGAGAATAATAATCTTGTATTAGATAAAATTCTAGTTACCCATACTCATCACGATCATATAAGGTACCTAAATGATGTTATAGATCAGTATCCACTCTCAAAGGTATATATATCTGAACATAGTCCCTTTAAATCAGCTGTACCTTTTAGGAAACTAAGCCATAATGATGTAATTATGGTTGGTGAGTATATGGTTTTAGCACTTTTTACTCCAGGGCATTATATTGATAGTGTGTGCTACTGGGTGAAAAGTCAAGATATGCTTTTTACTGGAGATACAATATTTGTAGGGCGTACCGGAAGAACGATTAGCAGTAGAAGTAGCATATCAGACCTATATAGTAGTGTATATGATATTCTACTAAAGCTACCTCCAAAAACGATGATATACCCCGGGCATCACTACGGATTTTCTAAATCTATTAGCATTAAAGAGAATATCAGATTATCAGATTTTTTTCAGTGTAAAAACCTTGATGAATTCAGAATTATCATGAATAACTACGAAAATAATAGAAAAAAGTGATTTTTAGACGAGAAATTTGAATATAATTCTTGCTTTTTAGACGAGAAATTAATAGAATTAGACATAGTTAACGGTATTTGAATAATAAATTTTTATAAGGAGGCAAGAAAATGGCAGAAAAAGTCGCAACTTCAGGTGTTTCAAAAGAAGGTGGTTACTTATATTATTTAGGTAAAGATGGAAACGTTTGGAGATCAAAAATGGCAAGAGGAGCTAGCAAAGGTGGCAGCGCAGAAAAGGTTGCTGATACTAATGTTACTAGAGAGGGCGGATTTCTTTATTTCATAGATAAAGATGGTGATGTATCTAGAGCTCCTATGGCAAGAGGTCGTAAGTAAGAATATATTTCTTATATTGTAAAATAAAAAAGGCTCCATTTGGAGCCTTTTTTATTTGTATTAATAATTTAATAATTCTATAATTTTATCCTGGATATTATCTCTTGGCCAATATACCTCAGTTTCAATTTGAGATGAAAATGGAGAAGGCATATCAAGCGATGCTAATCTTGTGATTGGAGCATCCAAGTATTCAAATAACTCTTGAGATAATGTGGCTGCAATTTCAGAACCAAATCCTGATGTGTGTGTTGCTTCATGAATAATTAGTGCCCTTCCAGTTTTCTTAACCGATTGAAATACGAGCTCTCTATCCCATGGAATAAGAGTTCTAAGGTCTATTAGCTCAATAGATTGTTGTAGTTCAGGAGATATTTTCTTGATTTCTGATTCTGCCCAGTGTACTCCAATTCCATAGGTGATAATTGATAGCTTATCACCTGATTTAACTACAGAGCCTTTACCTATATCAACTGAGTATAACGATTCATTTACATCTGATTTTACGCTTCTGTAAAGCCCTTTATGTTCAAAAAATAAGACTGGATTAGGGTCATCAATGGATGATACCAGTAGACCCTTTGCATCACTTGGGTTAGATGGATATACAACTTTTAATCCGGGTACCTGGGTAAACCAAGCCTCATTGCTTTGTGAGTGAAATGGACCGGCTCCCATACCACCCCCACATGGAAGTCGCAGAGTAACATTAATAGGCTCATTCCACCTATAGTACGTTTTAGCTAGATTATTGACTATTTGATTAAATCCACATGAAACAAAATCAGCAAATTGCATTTCAACAATTGGTTTCATCCCCTCTAAAGCCATTCCCATTGCTGCACCAATAATTCCTGATTCTATAATAGGTGTATTTTTAATGCGATCAGAACCAAATTCATCTAGAAATCCCTCAGATATTTTAAATACTCCACCATATTCTGCTATGTCTTGTCCTAGCATTACAATAGATGAGTCAGATTTCATTTTTTCTCTTATAGCATCAGATATTGCGTCAACGAATCGCTTATTTTTAGTTTTATTATTTTTTTTATATGATATAGCTTTCGTTCTTTTATAAACATCATTTAATTCTTTTTCATGGGTGGATACTTGCAGTTTAGCATTTAATGCATACTCTAGACTACTAGCAAAGCTTTTATTAATTTTTTCTTTTATACCATCAATATCTGTTTTTTTAATAACCTTATTATCAACCAAATACTTTTCAAAATTTAAAATAGGATCTTTTTTACTCCATTTTGATATAAGATTTTTAGGAACATAGGTAATACCTGATGCTTCTTCATGCCCCCGCATTCTAAATGTCATGGCCTCAATTAATATTGGGCCTTTATTTTTTCTACATAATACAGATGCTTCAGTAATAGCGTTGTATACTTCCAGTAGATTATTTCCATCAATTGTTTTGGATTCTATTCCATATCCAATTCCACGATCAGAGAGCTGCTTACAGGCGTATTGCTCTCCAGTAGGAGTTGAGAGTCCATATCCATTATTCTCAATAATAAATATTACTGGTAGTTTCCATACAGCAGCCAAGTTAAGTGCCTCATGAAAATCTCCCTCACTTGTCGCACCATCACCAACAAAGGCCACAGCGATATTTTTACTTTTATGTATTTTTTTTGAATATGCTACCCCACATGCTACAGGAAGCATAGCGGCAAGATGTGATATCATACCTACAATATTATATTCAAGGGAACCAAAATGAAAGGATCTATCGCGACCTTTTGTAAACCCTCCATTCTTTCCCATTAGCTGACAGAATAGTTTTTTTAAATCAATATCACGGGTTGTAAAAACACCTAAATTTCGGTGCATCGGAAAGATAACATCAGATGATTTTAGTGCCTTTGCAACTCCCACGCTGATTGCTTCTTGACCGATACCTGAGAACCATTTTGATATTTTTCCTTGTCTTAGAAGAAATAGCATCTTCTCTTCAATTAATCGAGGCAATAAGATAGCCTTATAGAGATCAAGTAACTTTTTATTTGTTAATTTCGATTTCATCCTATGTGATTATATATATATATATATTAAATTTAAGTGATTATTAATTAGTATAGAAGAAACTAAAAAAAAATTGAAATTTAATTAAGGAGATTTATATGCGGAGTCATTTATCATATCGATCAGGGAATCCTGCTTTGCAGTCAAAAACATTCAAAGGAGACTATAGCGCATCTGATACTCGGATGACCCTTGAGGGAACAATTAATAAAACATCACTATCTTTGCTTGTGCTTATGGCGACAGCGTTCTATACATGGAATAATCCCAGCCCTGTTTTAATGATGATAGGAGGGATAGGAGGTTTGATTGTTGCGATGGTTACGATATTTAAAAAGCACTTGGCATCTTACACGACATTAATATACTCAGCACTTGAAGGTTTATTGCTTGGTGGAGTATCTAGATTCTATGAAATGAGCTATGGAGATGGTATCGTTGGACAGGCAATTTTCTTAACATTTTCTATTTTTGTATCCTTGCTATTTGCATATAAAACTAGAATAATTAAACCCACAGAAAATTTTAAACTAGGTGTTTTTGCAGCGACATCAGGGATATTTGTATTTTATATAATTAGTATGATTATGAGTTTCTTTGGATCGGGGATGCCCGTAATGAACCCTTCAAATGCATCATTATTCAGCATAGGATTTAGTGTGTTTGTAGTGATTATTGCATCTCTAAATCTCGTTTTAGATTTTGATTTTATCGAAGAGGGAGCAGAGAATGGAGCCCCAAAGTATATGGAGTGGTACGGGGCATTTGGTCTGCTCGTTACATTGGTCTGGCTCTATCTTGAGATTTTGCGGCTACTTGCTAAGTTGCAATCTAGAAGATAGCTCTATATTCCTATCTTGTGCTCAAAGTATTGCATCATACTATACATTGTGTTAAAGTAATACTTTAAATAAATGTTTGGATATAATACTATTTCTAACCTAATTTAAATACTGAAAATGATTTGATAGTCATTTTTTACGTTTTTTACATAATTAAAAGTCTAGTAAAATTCTAAAATGCTTGACATTTTAGATAATAACAAAACAAGGAGAAAACAATG
>CAZKFO010000090.1:0-6265 GCA_964552145.1 uncultured bacterium
TGCTAACTATATATATAACTATATAAAGGAGATATAATGAAAAATATTATAATTACAATGAGCTTAATTTCATCATTGTTTTGTGGTGATATAAGTGGACTATCATATTTTAATTATGCAACTGGAGATGCAAGCAATGATGAGGATCATGGATTTGCAATGAATAGAGTATATTTCACCTATAAAACTAATGTTTCTGAAAATACATCATTTAAATTTCAGGCAGATGTGATGCACCAAGAAGGTGATGGTTTACAAATGTATTTAAAGAATGCAAAAATGGATTATATGGTAACAGAAAACATTACTTTCATATATGGACTTCAAGGTATGAATGTATTTAAATCTCAAGAAAAAATATGGGGAAATAGATTCCTATCTAAGAGCGCAATGGATTTAAATAAATGGAGTCCATCAGCTGATCTTGGAGTTGGAGTTAAATTATCAATGGGATGCCCGATTATAAAATCCAATAAGGTTTCTGGAAGTTTGTTATTTACAAATGGAGAGGGATATAAAAATGATTCATCAGATAACAACGAAAGAATATCTGCAGCCTTAGGGTATACGCATAATATTGGTGAGGATATGAGCTTACAAGCTGGAGGTTCTTATTCTACATTAGACTATGATGCGATAGTAGATATTGAATTAACTGACATTGATGAAAGTGCAGAGGCTGGTACTGCAAATATTATGGCACTGTATGGTGGATTTTCTGGGTTTGGACTTAGAACTGGATTTGAATATAACATGGGTACTGATCTTAATTTAGATGATTATGGCTCTGATGCTACATTGATGTCTTTTTATGGAAATTATGATTTAGCATTTTTCGATAAGTTGTCAATAATAGTAAGATATGATAGCTTGGATAATGGTGCGGTTGATGATGATCAGACAGATGTTGATGAAAGTGCAGATACCGCTATCCTATTAGCTGGATTGAGCTATAAATGCGCAGAGGGCATTACATTTGCTCCAAATATGACTCAAACTACCATTGGTGATGATGACCCCACTACTGCATTAAACTTAACATTTATGTTTAAATTTTAAAATTTTTCCAATTGTCTGCGTCCTTATTATATGAAGGACGCAGATAAAAGCAATTATCTCCAAATATGGAATTACTAATACTAATTTTTTCTTCATTTTTAACTTCATCTATTTCTGCTGTGTTAGGAATGGGTGGTGGTATCATTTTACTGGGTATCATGGCAATTATAATTCCTGAGGGTTACATAGTTATAGCACTGCATGGTATGATTCAACTTTTTAGCAATAGTACAAGAACCTTTATTTTTAGAAACCATATTAAATGGCCTATTATCAAAGATTTTTTTATTGGAGCATTAATAGGTTTATTGCTTTCTGGATTAATAATTTTAATTTTAATTAAAGGGTTTCAAGTTCAATCTGCTAATGAAATAAAATTTGATATACTTAAACCGTTAATAGGTGTTTTTATTATTTGGTATCTATTTTTCAAGAATTTTTACAAGGAAAGAGTAAAGGGATCATTTTTCTGGGTTGGAGGCATTAGCGGTATTAGCTCAGTTTTTATTGGAGCAACTGGACCATTGATTGCCCCATTCTTTCTTAATTACAAACTTACTAAAGAAAATATTATTGCTAATAAGGCAGCATGCCAAGTTATAAGCCACATAGGGAAAATACCATTATTTATATATTTTTTTAATGTTAACTACATTAATGAGTTCGAAGTTCTTTTCCCTTTAATAATCGCTGTATTTTTAGGTACTAATTTTGGGAAGAAAATCCTCAAATTTATTCCTGAGCCTATTTTTAAAAAACTATTTAGATACACCCTTACAATTATTGCTGTAAGATTAATTGTAAATGATTTATTTTAAATTTTTATAGCTAAATTTCTTTTCAAATTTTGATGATAGTTGATCATTAATTTCAAGGATAGGGTATATAAATAAGTTTAAAATTCCATTATCATATCCATCTAAACTAAAATCTCTTCCTGTGGTCATGTCAACTCTATGTTGGTTAACCGTTCCGAAGAAATATTCTGCTTTATCTGGGTTTTTATCTGCTTCCGAGATATCAACTGGATACCAGCCTTCTCCATCAATATAGTAATCAGCCCAGCAGTGATAACCTCCAATTTTCCCACCATCTCCCTGAGGGATTGTGAAACCCATATGAAATCTTGCGGGCACTTCTAATGTTCTACTAAGAGACATAAAATATGAATGATAGTCAGTGCAGTTACCTACACCTATATCGCATGCATACATTGAATTCCCATTTCCAAATGTGTAGTCACCACCTTTCTTTTTAGCATTTTGGTATAGTTCAACAACCTGATCTCGTGTAACACCTTTCATGCCGTATCTACCATCTTTACTTAGCCAAGGATCTTTATAGTATTGATTATCAACGCTTTTTGGTTTTCCATAGTGCATTCCAGATAGAACAAAATCATATACGCCTCGCATATTATTTTTTGATAGCTTATTGGTTTCTATAATATTTTTAAATACACTTCCTGTTGGAACTCTTGAAGAGGCTGCAAGGTAGTTCTTTGGATTAACTCCTTGATAAGATTTATTTTGATGTTCACTTCTTTGTCCGTTAAACTTCATAGTAATGGTTGATTGAGTTGTCGTACCTTTTTCATCATATATGTATATATATTTATTTCCATGCTTAGTCTCATCTTTTATTTCATACTTTAAATCAGAAGTAATTTCAACATTTGATATATTTTGTACTTCATTACTCTGTGGATAAGGAATCCACATCTCAATTTTTTCACCATTTGAGGGCTCTAGGTTTACTTTATAAGTAAATTCAAATGATCGTGTATTTAAACTTGCACACCCCATAAACATTAATAGTCCTAGACATATGATTTTATTCACTTTTATTTTACTCTATTTTTTTGAAAATTATTATATAAAAATTTAGCATATTCACATAAAACATAAAATAATTTTTAAATTTTAGGAGATATAAATGCAGATTTTTGGAATTTTACTTATGATATTGATTGCTTCAGGGGTTTCTTTTTTAGCTTCTTCTAATAGCATTATAATCAATGTTATTAATTATGATGTACCCTTAGTTTTCTTTTGCATGTTTATTGCATTTTTAATTCATTGGGTTCTATTTATACCTGCATTCATATTTAAAACGGAACGTTTTTTTGATCTAACGGGATCTATTGCCAATACAACAGTTGTAAGTGTAGCATTATACTATAAGTATATTCACCTTTCATCCACATTAGATTACAGGTCTATTATACTTCAAGCACTAGTTGTCTTATGGGCCATACGATTAGGTACGTTTTTATTTTACAGAGTTTTATCTGATGGTAAAGATCGTAGATTTGATGAAATAAAAATATCATTTTTAAAATTTTTATTCACTTGGAATCTATCTGCATTTTGGGTCTTTATAACAACTTGCTGTGCTCTAACTGTGATTAGCAGTAAAATGGTTGCACTTCCTGATTATTATATGTTCTTTGGTATTTTTCTGTGGATAGCTGGGTTTTCACTTGAGACTATTGCAGATTTCCAGAAACGAAAATTTAAATCTATTAGCTCTAATAAAGATCAATTTATTAATTCAGGTCTTTGGAGCATTTCTAGACATCCTAATTATCTTGGTGAAATTATCCTTTGGTTTGGTATAGCAATTATAGGCTTTCCGGTATTATCTGGATTTGAATATGTAACATTAATCTCTCCAATTTTTGTTTATCTTTTGCTTACAAAAATCAGTGGAATTAATCTCTTAGAGGAAATTGCTGATAAAAAGTGGGGGAATTTAGATTCATATAATTTATATAAGAAGACAGTTCCCTTGTTATTACCTCATATATTTAGAAAGTAATTATCTTTCGCCTAGATAGGTTGCAACTAGATGTATTCTATCTTCCTCACCACCATTAAATGCATTATGATATTTTCTGGTATTTGTAAACCATACATGTCCATCCATTGGTATATGCATAGCTTCATCATCAATGACTAATATTGATCCGGGGTTAGTTAGTATGGCTAGATGAAGCCTTGGCTCTGGGTCTCTGTGCCAGCTTAGAGTAGTCCTAGGCTCTTTTAAGAGAATTCTTACTCTTCCTATTTTATAATGTTTATTTAGCTCATTATAAATTTCTTCAAAATAGGTACCTTTAAACTCTTCGTTTATTTCAGTATAAAGTTTTTCTTTTATGGGACTTTCTCTTATTACCTCAACACCAGTATGATCAGGCCTTGTCCAGTATATTCCTCTAATATTTCCACCTTGTATAGATGTGCTGTCATTTGGGATTTTATTTATACACATCCCCTTTACCTGCCATTCTTTCCATGCTATTTTATCAAGTATTTCATCCATAGCAATCTGTATTTTTTTTACATCAAATTGAAGGTTAGTTTTTTTAAAGTTTATTAATTTTTTTTGTTTATTAGGTAAATCTATTGGGAATACATTTGCATTCATTTTTAAATCCTTTAAATATAATATTAAATATCCACATTGTATTTTATAAAAGAAATCTATCAATGGACATTAAAATGAATACTGAAAATTTTACTTTGTCAAATTTACAATTATTTTAATTCTAAATAAGATAGATGGTTAGAACTGTTGGCCTTCTGGATTATTATTTGTTAAAAGAATTATTTATCACATTTGCTATATCCACACTCAACACAAGTATCACACCCATTCTCTGTTTTTAGTGATTTACTTGAGCAGGTTGGACAAATTCTGAATTCTGCATTCATATCAACAACGGACATATCATTTGATGGCTCAGAAACACCGCTATTTTCTGCTGTGTGTTCTATTGGCCGATCTATAATTTTGACATCATAGAAGAATCTCTCTATAACATCTGCAATCTCTGAATAAAATGAGTGATAGTATTTTCCTTCTTTAAATGAACCACCATTTGGATCAAAAATTCCTTGAAGTTCTTCAAGGATAAACATTGGGTTTGTTCCTCTTCTAAAGATTGCTGAAATCAATCTTGTGAGAACAACGTATTCCGATGTTTTAGTTAGATCTTTTGAATTAATAAATATTTCAATTGGTCGAATATTTTCTTGATCTTTAACATAGCTCAAAGTAATAAAAACAGAGTTTTTAACGAATGCACTCTTTAGCTTATATACCTTAGCATCACAAACCTCTGGCCTTTCATTGGAGTATAAGTTTTCATTTTTTTGCTCTTTTGCAAACTCTTTTTTAGCAGTTTTATTTTCTTTAATTATATCTTTTGGGTTTAGCTTAATCATGCATTTACTTCCTCAGTATTGTTTGTTACCTTTTCTATATTACTATCGGCCTCATCATCATTCATTGCTTTCATATAGTGATACATAGTAGTTAATTTTCCATCTGGAAGTGCAAAAATATCATCACCTGAAATTTCCATACTCTCTCCATCTTCTTGTAATATTGAATATGTTTTTGCCTTCATTTCTTGATATTCTGTCATTTCACTTTCAGTACTTAAAATTGGGAACCTGCTTCCATCTCTATATATCGTAACACCTTTTAAATTATGCTTCCAGGCCTTTATATATATATCAGAAATCGTTTCAGGCTCTACATCTTCTGGCAAATTAATTGTAGATGATATGCTATGATCTACATATCTTTGAATTACACCTTGAATTCCAACCCTTTTAATTGAATCTATTTTATGAGCTGTCCGAGTAAGATAATCTGGTAAGACATCATCAATATTATTCGCCCCATCAACTTCTTTTTGGAGTCCCATTTTATCAATATAAGCTTGTATTGTTGAATGGAAAACCTTAAAAAATTTATTACCAAATGACTCTGATCTCCTAGTATAAAATGTTGAAAAAATTGGTTCTACACCACCAGAAACTCCAATATAATTCTTGCTATCAGACCTATATCCTAATACTATATTTGATATCGATCCTGTTGGAGCAATAGACATAATAGCTATATTTCTAAGCCCATTCTTTCTAATCATTGTATGGGTTTGTTCGCTTAAAGCTTCCTTAACAAAAGGACACTCCATGTATGTTTGTTCATTAAATATTGGGGAAGGGCTCTTTTCCTTTGCTATGAAAGATGAAGCTTGATATGCAGCATTGGTAATATATTCCATCACTTTTTCTATTATAATTACACCCTGCTCAGAATCATATGCTACACCTATCTGATTAAGCATATCCGCGATGCCCATCACACCCAGCCCTAGCCTTCTAGTCTCAGAAGCAGCCTTACGTTGCTT
>CAZKFO010000091.1:0-6152 GCA_964552145.1 uncultured bacterium
AAGAATCTATTTTTTCACCTTTATCTCCAATGTACCCAATCACAGCTCCTACGTCAATAGTATCATTTGGATTTGCTAGAATTTTTATAAGCACGCCTTCATATGAAGATGGAACCTCCGTATCAACTTTATCTGTAGAAATTTCAAGTAAGGTCTCATCTTTACTAACAGAGTCACCTATCTTTTTCTTCCATTCAATAATAGTTCCCTCTGTTATAGATTCTCCCATTTTAGGCATAATAATCTCAAAAGCCATTTTTTTACATCCTCATTGCTAATATTTTATTGTTTTATCTATTGCGTCTTCAATCCACTTAGTCTGTACTAAAATTTCATTCTCCAATGTGCTTGAATATGCAATAGGAAAATCTTTTGATCCAACTCTTAATATAGGAGCATCTAAATGCTCAAATAAATTCTCTGTTATTTTTGAAGAAATTTCTGCGCCAAAACCATTTGTGATATTATCCTCATGTACTATAATAGCTCTATTGGTTCTTTTAATAGATTCTTCTATAATATCTAAATCTAATGGCGCTAATGTTCTAAGATCAATGATATCTGCAGATACACCTAGCATCTTTATAGCTTCAATTGATTTTTGTACAGTTGCTCCCCATGTAATAATAGTTAGCTGATTTCCTCTAGATACATACTTACCCTTACCAAATTCAAGGAATGTGTTTTTATCTGGCTCCATAGAAGATGCATAATTTTGCCGATATAAGCCTTTATGTTCTAAAAACAAAATAGGATCATCCATTCTGCATGCTGTTTTCAATAACGCTTTAGCATCGGCTGCATTTGATGGATATGCGATATGTATTCCCGGCATATGTGTAAAGTACCCATCAATACTCTGACTATGACATAAAGAACCATGAATATAACCTCCAACGGGCACTCTAATAACAACAGGACAAGACCAGTTTCCATTAGATCTGTATCTTAATGTTGCGAGCTCATTTCTTATCTGCATCATTGCCGTCCATATATAGTCACCAAATTGAATCTCAACAACAGGTTTATAGCCAAATGTGGCCATCCCAATTGCTGTTCCTACTATAGATGACTCTGCAAGCGGTGCATTGAATACTCGTGTTTTTCCAAATTTTTTAGTCAAATTACGAGTTACAGTAAAAACACCCCCCTTTCCTCCAGCGATATCTTGACCATATAAAATCATCTTATTGTTATTTTCTAATTCTTCCGACAAACCATGATTTATGGCATCAACCATTACAACCTTTTCTTCGCCTAATGTATTAATATCAGAATTACTGACTAAATCTAGCTCAATTGAATCTGAAAATAGATTCTTGGAAAAAGAACTAGGGATTGGATCCTTTTCCTCCTCAGCCCAATCAGTGTCTAAATTCACCTGTTTTAATACTTTAGATTCAATTTTATCAAACTCACTTTTTTTAATAATTTTAGAGTCTATACAAGATTTCTTGAAAATAGATAGAGGATCTTTTTTAATATCATCACTAATTTCTTTTTTTGTTTTGTACTTAGAATGATCATCTGATGACGAGTGTGGAAGTAATCTAACAACATTAGAGATAATAACACTAGGCCCTTTACCTTTACGTGCTCTCTCTGATGCTAGCTTAAATGCCTGATAGGTTTCAAAGAAATCAGTTCCATCTACTTCATATCTGGCTAATGAATCATATCCTGCCGTTATATTATAGACTGATTCTCCACTAATTTGATCTTTAATAGGAACTGAAATTGCATACCCATTATCATGTACATGAAATACAACTGGGGCTTTCTCTCTACTTGCCCAATTTAATGCTTCATGAAAATCCCCTTGACTAGTTGTTCCTTCACCAGATGAAACATATACCAGTGATTTTAATTTATCTCTTTTAATAGTAAAAGCTGCCCCCACAGCTTGTAGATACTGTGTCCCCGTAGGGCTTGATTGACTAACAATATTAAGTTCCTTACTACCAAAGTGCTGTGGCATTTGACGTCCACTAGAGTTAGGGTCATCATCTTTAGCTAGAAAAGATAATAAAAGTTCTCTTGCAGTCATTCCAAGTCCAATACAATATGCTTGGTCTCTATAATAAGGGTAAGAATAATCAATCTTGGGATTAATATTTTTAGCTGCAGCTAACTCTGCAGCTTCATGGCCTGTCGCACCAATATGAAAATATCCCTTGCCTTGTTTTAATAATTTTAACTGTTTATCATCTAGGGTTCTAGATAGAAACATCTTAGTGTAGACATCAATAAGTTCCTTTTTTGAAAAACCTTTATATTTAAGCATGATTTATTCTAGCCCCTTTAGATTTTTCAAAAAAATTAGATAAAGTAGTAGACATTCTACTAGCAATTTCAAGAAGAGAATATTCTTCTGATTTTAATTTATGTATAGAAGTTAGACCAAAGTCAGAAATTCCACAGGGGATTATACCATTAAAATTAGTCATATCTGTATAGATATTAATCGCGAACCCATGCATAGATACCCATCTTGATAATCTTACTCCTAATGCTGCAATTTTCTTATCTTTAACCCAAACACCCGTAAGGCCTTCTTTTGTAGTTGAAGATATATCTATAGAGTCAAGCATTCTAATAATGGAATCCTCAAGGCCTCTCATAAACCATGTAATACTTCTATGATATTTTTTCAAGTCAATAATAGGATATCCAACTAATTGCCCAGGGCCATGATATGTAACATCACCACCCCTGTCAGTTTTTACAACTGGCATATCTGGTGACTTAGTTGGCAATACATTTGAAGAATCAGTATTCCTACCTAATGTGTATATAGGATCATGTTCTAGAAAAAGGATGACGTTATTCATATTATTATTTTTAATATTTTCTTGTATGCTCCTTTGGAGATCCCACATATAGTGATAATCTCGTCTGCCTAACCAAAAGTAATTTATCTCATTATAAGAGTTCTTCAATATATAGTTATAAATATCAGAATCATTAATTTTATTAATATTATCAACAATATTACCTTCAGATGTTTTAAAATCATTAGTTAACATACTATTTTCTATTTTAATACTATTGTTCACCATAGTATTCCGTAAAAATCGTTCCTGTTTCTCTTAGCTTAACACAATGTAATTTTGCGGGGTCCTGAATTTTCGTTGATATTTTTTCCCATATAAACATAACTAGATTCTCTGTTGAAGGCTGTTTATCTAAAAACCATGGGTGCTCATGTATCATTGAGTGATCTAATTCCTCAATAACTTCTTTTTTGACAAGTTGATTTAAATCTAATAAATTAATTACAAAGCCGCTCTCTCTATTAATAGGACCCTTAATAGTTATATATAAATCATAATTATGGCCATGGATTTTTACATCATCATCAAAAACTTGTTTATTCTTTTCTCTGCTCCAATCGTTATTCCAATATTTGTGAGCAGCACAAAATTTATATTGTTTTGTTATTTGTGGCATGAATTATCTTTTCATTAAATCAACCTAATTTAACATTATGAATACAAAGATTAAAAGCCTTTGCAAAATATTTATTAATATGATGTAAAAAAAATAATGTATAATTTATTGTGAATTATGATTTATACAGGATTCTATATTATGCCTATCATACTCTTATCAGAATTTTATAAAAACATAAAATTAAATTTTGGGATTGTGATGGGATTAATAATACCTGACCTAACAATGTTTCTAAATTATCTTAATTTTAAAAGTGCTTCTCATGGAAACTTTTCTCATAGTATTATAATTATCATTCTATTCTATACTATCCTTCTTATAGCAAATGAGATAAGAGATAGTAATAATAAGATTAATATTAAAATTATAAATGGAATTCTTATTGGAATGTTAATTCATGTAATATTTGATATTATTTTCTCTGTTGGGTCAATTGCTTTCTATTGGCCTCTACCCATACCACCTATAGACCCACTATATAAAATTAACTTAACTTACAGTCAACTATATATAATTACTATACTGCATTGCTTTGCATTACGAATATTTGCCTATCTAACTCTACAAAGGGTGCTTAAAGCTGATAAGCTTCCAAATAAGTGCTATAAAAGTATAAATTTGATTACAAAGCTAATGTCCTTTCAAAGTCTTTTTATATTATTACTCATAGCGATGTATGTACTAGAAATAGAGTTCTATTTAGATATAATTAATTTTTGTTTATTATCTTCATTAGCGATTAGTGTATATTTTACATATAATATTAAAGAAATAACCGAAGAGGATATTATTATTGGATAGTAATTATATATCATGGCTCACTAAGTTTTTCACTTACTCATCTATTCAAGCAAAGTTAATCGCGACCAGCATTGCATTTTTTCTATTTTTTGTAATCCGAAGATTAATACTGCAAGTTGTACACAAAGTAACCAAAGATCATAAAACAATATATCAATGGAATAAAATTACAAGCTATATCTCATTCGGATTGATTTTTATAATTATTATAAGAATCTGGTTTGAAGGAATTGAGTCAATTGTAACTTATTTGGGCCTATTATCTGCTGGTATTGCTATTGCACTTAAAGAGCCATTAACTAATCTTACTGGTTTTTTGTATATCATATGGAGAAATCCTTTCACTGTGGGTGATAGAATACAATTAGGCACCCATGCAGGTGATGTTATTGATACAAATTTATTCAACTTTACATTAATGGAAATTGGAAGCTGGGTTGATGCAGATGATCATACAGGCAGATTAATACATTTGCCAAATGCTTTAATTTTCTCTCAAATTCTTGCAAACTATGGGAAGGGATTTAAATATATATGGAATGAAATACCTGTTCTTTTAACTTTTGAAAGTGACTGGAGGAAGGCAAAAGAGATACTATTAGAAATTGTAAAAGATAATTCAAAAATTCAAACAAAGAGCGCTGAGAAGAAAGTTGATGAAGCGAAAAAAAGATTTATGATTAAAAAACCAAATTTGGAATCAACTGTAATCACTAAGGTGGAACCAAGCGGGGTTGAGCTAACATTGAGATATTTGTGTAGACCTACGTCTAGAAGGGATACTGAACATAAAATATGGGAGGATATCCTTGATGCATTTGATGATCACAAGGATATTGATTTTGCCTATCCTACAGAAAGAAGGTTTAATCACCTTGCTGAATCTAAAACTGCTATAGAAGAGAGTTGATTTGAAGCTAGTTAGTTTTACATATAAGAATAAAAAGAAAATAGGACATATAGATAAGAGTGGATATATCGTTGATATATCCACTTTTCTTGGTTGCGATGATATGCTTGATCTTATAAGTAAAGGTAGTATAGAAAGCAAAGAGTTAAAACAGTATATAGTATCAGAAGAATCTATAAAATATAAACAAGAAGAAATTAATCTAGAATTACCACTCAAACCTCGTTCTCTTAGAGATGCATATGCATTTAGACAGCACGTTGAAACAAGTAGAAGAAATCGTGGCCTTAAGATGATTAAGGAATTTGACAATTTCCCAGTTTACTATTATAGTAATAGTGATGGGGTCATTGGTCCTGGCAATATTATTATTGATGAAATTTTTATGAGTAAACTAGATTTTGAACTTGAAGTTGCCATAGTCATTGGAAAAGAAGGTAAGAATATTTCAGTCAAAGAAGCTGATAATCATATTGCTGGTTTTATGATTATGAATGATTTCAGCGCAAGAGACTTACAAATGCAAGAAATGAAATTAAATCTGGGACCTGCAAAAGGGAAAGATTTTGCAACTTCCTTAGGGCCATACATACTAACAAGTGATGAGCTTTTAGAATACACTACTGATACAGAATATGGAAAACAGTATAAATTAGAAATGAAATGCTATATTAATGATGAAATAATATCAGAAGACAACCTAAAAAATATGTCATGGACATTTGCCCAGATTATAGAGAGAGTCTCTATGGGAACAACTATATACCCTGGAGATGTTATTGGGTCTGGAACATGTGCAACTGGATGTTTTTTAGAATTGAATCAGAATGCTGATGAGAGATGGCTGAAGAGAGGTGATGAGATAGCTCTAGAAGTAGAAAAACTAGGAATTCTTAAAAATAAAATAATCTAACCTTAAGAAGCTTAAAAAAATATTTATTTTAAAAAAAAGGCACCAAAAATGGTGCCTTTTTAGTATAAATATGAG
>CAZKFO010000092.1:0-6124 GCA_964552145.1 uncultured bacterium
TTATGGAATCATCGATGGGAATATGATAAAAACCCAGAATTATTTTTTGAAACTATGATTGAAATTAAAAATAGAGGATTAGATTTTGAACTTGTTTTACTAGGAGAGCGATTCGCCTCTTATCCAGAGATTTTTACAAAAGCTATAGAGGTGCTAAAAGATAACATCATCACACATGAGTACTGCACCTTTGAAGAATATAAAAATTGGTTATGGAAAGCCGACATCCTACCTGTAACATCCATTCAGGACTTCTTTGGCATAAGTGTTATGGAAGCAATATACTGCAATACATATCCAATACTACCAAATCGCTTATCTTATCTGGAGCTTTATAATAACAACCTAAATAAGAATCTGTTCTACAATAATAATAAAGAGTTTCTTGATAAGCTTACTTATGCAATTAAAAATCATAAAAAACTTCCAAAATACTCAAAAATAACTGATAAATACAGGTGGGATAAAATTATATCTAAATATGATTTAGAATTTCAAAAGCAATGTGAAAGTTAGTCGTTAGTCTTTAAAACTACAACAGTTCCAATAATTGCTAAAAAGATTACTAATATTTTAAGAATCATAATAGAATTTAATATAGTAGCTGATAATATCGTAGCCAACCACATTGATAATAGTATAATATTTTTACTTGATCGAGGAATTTTATTATTTTCTATAAAATCCTTAATACTTTTACCGTAGGATGGGTGATTAACAATTCTTTTATATAGTTTCTCAGATGAATTCAAAAAACAATAAGCAGCTATAATCATAAATATAGTACCAGGCAATACAGGAAGCACATAACCAGCAATACCTATCCCCATAAATATAAATCCAAGGATTAAATATATTTTTTTACTTAATTCTCCAAGCATTTTGCAGCTATTTTAAAGGTGTGCATAGAAGAATTTATTTACTATAACAAAATGATACAATTAATAAATAACAAACCACCAAATAATTTTATAATTTTAATTAGAAATATTATGATATTCATTAACTTATGTAGATAGCATTACTTACTACATTCGTATCAAGAAAGGAAGAGATGAAATTATATAGAACTATATTGGTTTTAATCACCCTATCTCTACTGTTTAACGCTGAGGTTAATAGAGAAGATGCGCGGAAAGTAGCAGAGAATACCTTTAATAAGTTTAAAAATGAATCAATGTATAATTTTAAGGTTAGAAAACTTGACATGATAGAATCTGATGAAAAGGTTATACTATTCTACATATTTAATCTAGATCCAGTCGGTTTCATAATTATCTCTGCTGAAGATAAAACGCTACCAGTTTTTGCATATAGTTTTGAAAATAATTTCAACTACAAGAGTATGCCAGCAAGCCTTGAAAATATATTTAATAGTTATAAAAAAGATATTCAAGACATCAGAAATTCAAATGATACAAGAAGGGGGGATATTCAAAATTCATGGGAAGAATTATTAGCTGACAATGTATCTCAAAATAGGAGTCGAAACGTTAGCCCAATGATAAATGCCAGGTTTGATCAAGGTGGAAATTGGAATAATTTAATTCCAAGCTCATTAGGATGGAATGTGCCTGTGGGATGCGTTGCTGTTGCAATGGGGCAAGTAATGCATCATTGGAAGCATCCTTACGTTGGTGAAGGATATAATTCTTATACAGATGATGGAGTATTCCTTGAAGCTGACTTTAGTTCTGCCTACTATGATTTTGATAACATGCCAGCAACATATGCATCTGACCCATCAAGACTCCTTCTGTTTCATGCTGGAATATCTGTTAACATGGATTATGATCAGTCTGGATCAGGAGCATGGGTAATGGGAAGCTACCCATCTACGGAGTATTCGTTGGAATACAATTTTAAGTATCATAGCGATATGTATCATATGTATAAAACATCAAATAATACTGACATATTTTTAAATGCTATAAAAGAAGATTTAAATAATAATATGCCTGTAATTATGGTTGGCTATGGAGCTGGCTATGGTGGTGGACACGCATGGAATGTAGATGGTTATCAAGGGAATGTTTTGCATTGTAATTGGGGCTGGGGTGGAAGTAGTAACGGATATTTTAATTTAACTTCAATGGGTGGTTTTCCAGATGATCAATCTGTACTTTTAAATATTATACCACGAGATATAGAAGCACCTATTTCACTATTTGAATACACTACAGATGCATCTACTGTCTACTTTACTGATTTATCATCAATTGTAAATGAATACGAATTAAGAAACTACTATTGGGATTTTGGTGACGGCACCAGTGAAATAACAACTTCAGGTGAGATTAGTCATACATACACGCTATCTGGATCATATGATGTTGAGTTAATAGTTGAAAATATATATGGGATGATGAGCCAGCCATTCTATGAACAAATCAGTGTAAATGCTGCAACTCAAGGAGATATAAATCAAGACACTAGTGTTAATGTATTAGATGTAATAATGCTAGTTAACTTTATACTAGGTGGGGATCCATCAGCATCAGAGATATTTATTGGAGACCTGAATTCTGATAACATGCTAAATATTCAAGATATCATTATGCTTGTTAATATTATAGTTGGATAAATTTGAAAATCAAACTATACAAAGATAAAAAACTTGATGACTATAACTCATGGCCAATATGGACGTGTAAGCCTAGCGAGTTTGAGTGGGAATACTCAGAGGAAGAACATTGCTATATTATTGAAGGGAGTGTCACAGTAGAATCTGAGCAAGGCACAGTATCCATAGAACGAGGTGATTACGTGATATTTCCTAAAGGTTTAAAATGCCATTGGACCGTTCACAAATATGTAAAAAAACATTATACCCTCAAGTAAGTAAAGTAATTAATGTGTAAAATAAGCTTACAAGAAAAATATGCTCCAAAAGGCATTTGTTTTGGTTGTGGATGTAAAAACAATGAAGGATTGCAAATAAAAAGCTTCGCTAAATCAGAGAAAATAATTTGCACTTGGACACCAAAAAAAAATCATGAAGCATTCCCTGGTATTTTAAATGGTGGGATAATAGGATCCTTATTAGATTGCCACTCAAATTGGGCTGCAGCCTATTATATAATGAAAGAACAAGACTTAACTTCTACACCATGCACAGTAACTGCAGAATTCAGCGTAAAACTCAAGAAACCCACACCAAGCGATATATCTTTAAATATGATAGCAAACCTATCTAAAATTGATAAAAATAGAGCTTGGATAGATGCCGAATTAATAGCAAAGAATGATATCTGTGCTACTTTTTCTGGTTTATTTGTTGCAGTCAATGAAACTCATCCAGCCTATCATCGCTGGTAATAATTAAGATTTTATAATATATAAGGTAAAAAAATGAATTTATATTTTGTTGCAATTATTGGAATTATACTCTTTGAATATATGCTCTCATCTATAGTTAGATACCTTAATCTTAAGGCTCTTAATCCAAACCTTCCTTCAGAATTTTCTGATGTGTTTGATAGAGATAAGTATCTAAAATCTCAAAATTATACAAGGACAAACTCTAGTTTTGGATATCTAACATCAACATTCTCATTAGTAATTAGCTTGATTTTTATTTTTGGAGGTGTCTATAACTACATAGATTTATATGTAAGAGATTTTGCCTATAATGATATAATAACAGGCATTCTTTTTTTTGCTGGATTAACAATAATAACAGATATCATATCACTCCCTTTCTCAATCTATAGTACTTTTGTCATAGAGGAGAAGTATGGCTTTAATAAAACAACTCCAAGGATATTCATATCAGATAAGCTTAAGCAATATTTTCTAATGCTTTTAATTGGTACTCCTATTTTATATCTAGTCTTATATTTTTTCCAAAATTATGGTGAATATGCATGGTTATACGTATGGATTTTCTTGGTATCATTTAGCATTATTATGCAACCAATATTTAATTCTTTTATAGCCCCCATGTTTAACAAATTCACCCCTTTAGAAGATGGCCCCTTGCTTAAAAAAATTGAAGATTATCTATCCAAAGTTAACTTTCCAGTAAAAAAACTAGAGGTTATGGATGGCTCAAAGAGAAGTTCTCACTCCAATGCATACTTTAGTGGAATTGGTAAAAATAAAAGAATAGCATTGTTTCATACCTTGGTTGAACAGATGGATGATGAAGAAATAGTCTCTGTAATTGCTCATGAGGTGGGACACTATAAACTAAAGCATATATACTCTGGAATTGTTCTAAATGCAATTCAGTCTGGAGTAATGCTATATATACTTTCTTTATTTTTATTAAATCAAGATCTTTTTGCTGTTTTTAAAATGGATAACCTCTCAATCTATGCAAGTCTTCTATTTTTCTCTATACTATATACTCCAATCTCAATGCTAATAGGAGTATTTTTCAGCATAATATCAAGGAAGAATGAATTTTCTGCTGATGAATATTCGGCAAAGACAGCTCTTATGCCTGAGGCGCTGATATCAGGACTAAAAAAGATGTCAAAAGAAAACCTTAGCAACCTCACTCCTCATTGGTTAAATGTTTTCTTAAACTACTCTCATCCTCCAGTTCTAGATCGAGTTCAGGCATTAAAAAAATATGCTAAAAACGCGTAGTCTCCTTAATAGTTAGTTATGATACGAAAAAATCTGAGGTACTCTATTGTAGAGGGATCTTTTTTTGCCCTCATGTTTGGTCTTGGAGAAAATTATTTATCTGCTATGGCGGTATTTATGGGCTTCTCAGCTCTACAGATTAGTATTCTAAATTCATTTCCTCAATTAATTGGGGCCTTTGCTCAGTTAGCAACCTCTAAAATCAATAAATGGTTCAAGTCAATTAAGGCTTTTGTTGTAAGCCTATCTATCTTGCAAGCGAGTATGTGGATTATTCTAATATTTATTATAAGAAATACAGAGAGTTATGGCTTAATTCTTGCTTGGTCTACTATTTATTATATAATCGCATCAATCATTGGACCAGCTTGGATATCATGGATGGGATATCTGGTACCCCTTAGAATTAGAGTAAACTATCATGCTAACAGAAATAGAATTATTCATTCTATAATATTTATTTCGATACTCCTAGGAGGGGGTATACTAAGGATATTTGAGCATGATATGGTGACGGGCTTTACAATAATGTTTATAATAGGAGCGACAGGAAGATTATTATCATCTTATTTTTTAAATAAAAAAGAAAATGAAGAAAGAGAAGAACTAGAAGAAAGCTATAGCTATAGAAGGATGTTAGATGATAGTCATAAAAAACTATTTATGACCTACAATACATTTATACATTTCTCAGTGATGTTTTTAGGACCACTATTTACTATATATATACTAAGGACTATGGAGTTAAGTTATTTTATACTAACGCTATGCATGGTTTCATGGTGGCTAGGAAATGTTTTTAGCTCTAGATACTGGGGAAGAGAAGCTAAGAAAAAAGGTAATCTGAATGTACTAAAATTAACAACAGCTATAATGTGTATACTTCCAGCACTTTGGATATCTGTCTATTACTTTAATGAAAATGGAAGAATAGTAGTTTCACTGCTTATTAACCTAATAGCTGGAGTCACTTTTTCAGGATTTGGCCTATCATCATTCAATATAGTTTATGATATATCTAGCAAGGAAGAGGTTATAAAATTTTCTTCCTTAATCAACTGTCTTAAGGGTATTGGTGTTTTTGCTGGATCTGTGATAGCAGGCTTAATTGTTGATTCACAAGCAATTATTAATTTTCTTTTACCCTATGATTTTACTTCTATTCAATTATCGATGAGTATATCAATTGTATTGAGATGTATCTCTTATGGTATATTATCCAAATTGTCATTAAAATAGATTATATGAAAAGTTTAGCTAAATATGCTGCAATGAGTTTTCTATTTGGAATATTCTTCGCATCTGAATTTTCTTTAGGGGTTCATGAATCTTTAGGTTTTATGCCTGGAACAATTGCAAAAAATTACAATATTGAAAAGTGGTCTTCTGATTATAATAAAATTTATTTCAGCGCTGGAACATTTCTTATACCCATTGTTTTTAGTGGAGGAGCATCCATAACCTATAAACGTTACATTAAGATTAATAAAAGGATATCACCTTTTATATCATTGGGACTATCTCAAGC
>CAZKFO010000093.1:0-6057 GCA_964552145.1 uncultured bacterium
GATATATGGTATGTGTCTGGTTCATTTGCTGTATCATGCATTATGATTCCGCTTTTATGCGTTTTATATCGGGTAAGATTACGTTTTCCATTGACATGTATAGTGATTCCCGGGATTGTAACCTTGCTGTGGTTTTGGTTTGGAAATCTGAATGTTGATCCAATGTACCCAGGGTTAGCATCAAGCCTTACTTGTTTTATTATTTTTCGTCGGAGCTATTAGATAAAATTTTAAACATTTTCGCCGTTATATCATTGATAGGAGAACTTTCCTGTTCTTCTCGATAGCTTTTTAGATGTTTGTAGCCTTTTTCTGTCTCCTCTTTCCATTCCCTGTGAAACTCTCCTGACTGAATAGAAGCGAGCGCAGATTTCATTTCCTTTTTAAATCCATCATTCATCAAACGATCAGAGCGATTAAACCCACCGTACTCAGCAGTATCACTAACCGCTTTATAGAAATCTTCAAGCCCCATAGAGCTAATTAATTCACTAATCTGTCTAACCTCATAGAAGGACACAAACCACGCAACCGTGGGATTGTAGCCTGCTTCAAGTAGTACTTTAAATGATTCACTTATAATCCTTGGAATCATACCAGTTAAAACCATCTGTTCTCCAAATAAATCTGTTTCTGTTTCTTCCTTGAAAGATGATTCAAAAGCACATGCTCTGGTTCCACCAATGGCTTTGCTGTACGCAAGAACGGTATCTTTCGCGCTTCCGCTAACATCTTGCTCAACCGCTATTAAGGTAGGAATCCCCTTCCCTCTTTTATACTCCTTCCTAACTGCGTAACCAGGACCACTGGGAGCTACCATTACTACATCTACAAAATCAGGAGGTTTTATGTCTCCGTAGTGAATATTATATCCATGCGAAAAAAGTAAGGTCTTTCCGGGTTTAAGATGCTTTGCTATAGATTTTTCAAATACTTCGCTCATAACCTGATCAGGAATAAGAATGCTGATAATATCACAGTTGCACACAGCCTCTTCTATGCTGATAGTGTTAATCCCATCTTCTTTGGCTTTCTGCCCTGTTTTACTTTCATGCCGAAGAGCAACTGTCACATCAATACCAGAATCTCTAAGGTTTAAGGCCTGCGCTCTACCCTGATTTCCATATCCAATAACAGCTATCTTGAGATTTTTTATTGAATCGAGAGTAACATCTGAATCAAAAAAAAGATTATTCATCACTAGTCCTTATACCTATAGAATATATTAAGTAACACCGGGAGTAGAAATAAAGAGCCTAAAAGCGCAATAAAAAGAACGATTGTAGCCAAGAATCCAAATTCACTGTTTGGTACAAGCTCTGAGCTAATTAGCACGATAAAGCCCATTGAAAGGACGATTGTAGTTCCGATGATTGCCTTTCCAGTAGATAAAATTGCATTTGAAATTGAGGCAGCTACATCCTTTGTTCTATTCAACTCTAATCGGAATCTAGCTAAAAAATGTATCGTATCATCGACCGCTATGCCAAGCGCGATTGAAAACGTCATGGCAGTAGATGGACGGAGCATAATTCCGGAAAAACCCATAGCAGCAGCAGCGGTCATAAGAGGAATTATATTGGGGAGCAACGCAATAAATGATAATCTAAATGACCTAAATAAGAATATCATAGATATAAAAATAATCCCAAACGCCAATATAAAGCTATTTGTTAAATCTCTAACAAGGAATCTACCTGTTCTTAGTGCAAGTAGCGTACTTCCACTGACCAGCACTTCATCATCTGGAAACATCTCCTTAAAATCATTTTCGATATTCGCTTTAAGCGTATCTGCATCCTTTGATCTAATATTGCCTACCCTGCAAGTGATTCTATACTTACTAAGATTATCATTCATAAGAGTGTTTGCATTCTCATAATCATACAAATAGTCCTCGACCTCTTCTTGAGTTTGTGGCAAGACCATACCTCTTTCTTTATCAAGCGCATGGTTAATGACCTTTAAGTGATCCACCAATGACATAGTTTTCTTTATAGCATCATAGGAATTAAGCCGCTTTTCAAAAGCTTCGGCTTTATTTAAGAACTCTATATTAAGTATACTGCTATCAGCCGTTTCTATAACAACCTCCAAAGGAAGAATTCCTCCAAAATGGTCATCTACAAACATCACATTGTCATATATTGAATTTCCTGGTCTCAAGTCATCTAAAATTGAGGTGTTATAGTCTACCTTTTGGAGGCCAATCCAAGATAGGATAAAGAACATAATAGACACAACCACAATCTCATAGGGGTATTTTCTCGTAAATAACTCAATCTTATCAACTGAGAACGAATCTGAATGATTAATCAGACGATCAACATGCCTCTTCTCTGGCCTAGATACATACAGCAAGATAATAGGAATCGTAATAATTGCAATAATAAACATTAAAATCACACCTATTCCCAGCACAAATCCAAATTCTCTTGTAATTTTTATATTTGTCATCACAAGAGAGAAAAAGCCAATTGCTGTTGTGAAACTTGTTAAAAACAAAGCTCCACCCAATTCTCTAATAACTTTTGATATAGCTTCCTTAATCGTTACGCCATCAGGACTAATACACTCATGGTATTTCATCAGTATGTGAATACAATTTGAACAACCAATAATAAGAATAAGGATATATGTTAAATAAGAAATTAAATTTATACTAATCCCACAGAAAGCCATTAATGCTGATACCCATATAAGCGTAATAAAAATACTCAAAGCAGGTAGCACAATACAGCTGAGTTGCCTAAATATATAGAGAAGAATTGAAAATACAACAAGACACCCAAGTGGAATAAATATCATTCTCTCTTTGCTAACAAGATCTACATATCGGGTTCTAAGTACAGGGATTCCAGCTTCATGCCATTCCCACATTTGATAATACTTTAGTACGTCATCAATAGCATTAAAAACCTTGGCCCTTGAAGACTGATCATTAATATCATCCTCTAAATCAACAAATATCCCCCCCGATTTTCCATCGCTAGATATTACAAGATTTTTGTATAGAGGATGACTTGAAATAAATTTGCTATTAGCATTCCAAGTACTATCATCTAAATCACTATCAAATAAAGAGCCATCCTCAATATTTGATAGACTCAATATATTCTCTATTCCATCAATCCACTCAAGGTCATCCGTAATACTCTCAAGTATTGATATATTACCTCTAGTTAAAGGTTCTCCGCACTTATAAACCAAAAGAAATTTATCATCTTCTCTTGAAAATTCATCCCTAAAGGCTTCATACTTTTCTCTTTCAATATCATTCTCAGGAAACATCTGTTCCAATGAAAAGTCAACTACCAACTTATCACTTGAAAAAAATGCGTAATATCCAAAGTAGATAGTAATGGAGAATAGAAGGAATAGCGTTTTTTTAGGATTATTAATTAAATAGTGTATCATTAGATATTATATTTTCTTTTATTGATATCTTCGTTCTGTCTAAATAAAATAATCGTATTTCCAATACTGCCGACAATAGAAGCTGAAAATAACGTCTCCACATCATTCTTAAACTGATCTCTTCCCTCTTTGTTCTGGATAAACTTTACCTTGATAAGTTCATGAGATTCAAGAGCCTGATCAATAGATAGAATAGCTCCTTTAACAAGACCTGATTTGCCAATATTAACAAGAGGTTTTAGGTGATGTGCCAAGGAACGTAACTTTGACCGCTGTTTTGAGTTAATCAAATAACACCTCCACTGAAATAATTTATCTGAAAATACATGCTATGAAGTTAACAAAGTTAAATATAAGGATAAAATTATTTTAATTATTGGTAGAGATTTTTACCCTAAGACAGTATTAACAATAATAACAACGTCTAAGATATCTATCGTTCCATCGGAGTTTATATCTGAAGCTTGAAATTGATTTGGTGTGGGATTTGTAATAGATAGTGCAAAATTTACTGTTAATTCTATATCAAGGATATCAATAACACCATCAAAGTTAACATCTCCACTTAATATATCTGAAATTTCACCTACTGAAAGTAGCATAATATCATCCACTGCAGCCTCTACAATAGATCCTCCAGAGCCAAATTCTCCCTCATTGTATACATCTTCTGCAATAAAACGAAGTTGCATACTAGAAGTAAGGTCAATATAGTCAGATAAGAAAAATACTTTCTTCTCCCAAGAGTTATTAGATATGCTTGTGTTTTCAATATCATACCAGCTAGAACCACCATCTGATGATATCTGTACTTTCCACGTATCTGTAGATGGGTTATCACCCAGGTTGTTTGTATACCATCTGTGATAGACAAGAACCACCTCATATTCTCCTGACACATCTATACTAGGAGAAATAAGCACTGTTTCACCACCATCAACATCATCGTTTGAAGGTGTCTCTGGGGGAGCATTATTACCAGTAACAAAACAAATATCACCATCTATAGTTACATCTTCCTCTGGAGCAACAGGGACATCGCCATAGTAGGTTCCAACAGGCTCTGCGGCTTCCCAAAATCCATCAGTCGCATCTCCCTGGACATCCCAACCATTAACTCCAGATTCAAAATCCTCTAAGTACAATATAGGAATATCTCCAACGAAGAAAGTAATCGGCTGGCTCTCACCTAAAGATGGGTAAAAAGACTCTTGGCCCTCGCTATTAGAGGCACTTATAAAGTATGATACGACAATTTGGTCAAGTGGCAATGATAACTCAGTATAATAAAAATCATCTAACTCATTTGATAAATCTAATTCCATAGGTGTTTGACTCCAGTTTTGAGAATTATTAAAGCTATAATTAAGATTAACAGATTCAATATCTCCAATTGACGTCTCAACCAAAGCTTGGAAGTCAATAGTACCAGAGTCATAAGACTGATCAAGCATATCTATATGCTGAATAGTAATTCCACCATAGCTTAAAATATACAAGCCCGTTTCAATATCACTTGAAACTATATTACCACTAGGGAGATACACATAAGTTCCCCAGTTCCCAACATAAAGGCCTTCTACTTCCGAAGTATCGTAATATCCAACTTCTACAAAATTTTGTGTTGATATATCATAAACCCTAGTTCCATCTGCATAATAAGAACAGTAAACTAAACCATCTTTCACATAAACGTTATGGACACTATGCTCAGGGTTAACAGTAAATTCATCAAGGAGATTTATATTTAAGTAGTCCTGTATATCCCAAAGTTTTAAATTACCACCCGCCATTTCATCTGCTGTGACCAGATAGTTTCCATCCTCAGAAAGAGCACAATCATGCGCCATACCAGGGTACTGCCAAGATACAAGCGTCTGAGGGTTAGTTTTATCTGTTGCATCAATAATATAAGCGGTACTCGAATAAATAGCCATTCCATATATTATATCGTCTACAACATCAATATCATGAATATACTCTCCACTCCAAGTACCAACTAAAGATGGATTCCCTGGAAACGCTAAATCATAAATCCATATATCATATTCATCTGCCCCTACAATATAAAGATATCCATCTGCTACATGGACATTGTGTGAATTATCGACATCTGTTATTGTATAGACTAGAGTTGGATTATCAGGATTATCTACATTTACAACTTTAATACCATCATCTGCTTCAGTTCCTATGTAAACGTGACGGTTCCAATACTTCACATCTCTCCATATGCTAGTACCACCGTCAATTCTACCTACCTCAAAGGCTTCACTGGGTGTAGTAACATCCACAAAAGCTGTTGTATTTTGAAGTCCTATCACAGCAAACTCTCTACCATCTTGATAAAAACCTGTTATATCTGATGTTTGCTGCTCAAACTCCAAGCGGCCTAATAGCTGCATATTATAGCTATCTGCAAGCAAAAACGAAAAAAGTATAATAGATATGTAATTAAGCATGCTAATAGTTTAGTATTATAAAAGGTTTTTTACATGTAAAAGTATATTACAGGATTTAAAATGCCTCTTACCTAATTAAAAGTAAGAGGCATTACTATTAGAATCATCCGTTTGATTTTAATTTATTTTATAAGCATAAGCTTTGCAGTATTCACATCAGCTCCCACATGCAATCGTG
>CAZKFO010000094.1:0-5967 GCA_964552145.1 uncultured bacterium
ACGATAGAAGTAGAGTGCAGTGATAGCCACTGGTCTTTCAGTAATTGGGAAACTGATGATATCAATTTAAATACGCAGTCTCAATCTAATTCCATTACATTTGATATAACTCAGAACATTCAAATAATTGGATACTGTTTGCAGGAATTTGAGCTTTCTGCTTCTACTAATCCAGCTGAGGTTGGGGAGGTTAATTTCTCACCACCATCAGACTCACTAATCTATAGTGCAGGTGAATCGGTAATGGTATCAGTGACTGATACTACCGTTCAGTATTACTTTGTTAATTGGGTAGATACTGAAGGAGATACACTCTCAACTAATTCTTCCATTGATATAGTAATGGATGATGATACCAATATAACCGCCAACTTCTCTAATATCTACGAACTCACTTTGCTTGCAAATGGTCTATCAGCATCTGATTCGCTGATAAATGCTTTTGTCGTATATGAAGGAGATGAGATTGTTTCTCCTGATGATAGTGGATACTCTTTTGAGTATGGAACCTCTGTCACTATAGAGGCTATACCATTAGGGCAAACTAATTTCTGTGGATGGACCTTTCCTACTGATTTTTCCGATGATAGTTTAAGTGTAACATTTACTATGGATGGTAATAGAACTGTAATGGCAAATTTTTGTTCGTATTGGATTCTTTCAACAAGTATAAATGATGGTGATAGTAGCGATGATGTAGATGGTGGATTAATAGTTGTTAATCCAGAGATTAGCGCCAATGAAGATTTAGGTCCAGGTCAATATGAAGACAATGAAGGCGTAACACTAACCGCAGTCTCTAATTCTGATTATGGATATTATTTTACCAACTGGACAACGGAGGCGGATAGTTTAGATACATTATCATATAGTGAGACTATGCCTATAATGATGGATGAGAATAAAGATATAATCGCTAATTTTTCAAACTTATATAAAGTGATAGTGTCTGCTACACCAGATACGCTTTGCAGTGCTACAATTGCTTATAGTGATGGAGAGACTATTCCTGATGATGATATGTATGAGTATAATAGCTCTTTAATTCTTAATGCTGAGTCGCTTGAACCTGCAAACTATGGATTCTATGCTTGGAGTTACTCAATCAATGGACAAGATACAACCGCCATAGAGAATCCTCTAAACTTTCAAGCTGTTGAAGATAATAATTTTGTAGCGACATGTAAAGAGTTATGTGACTTAACAGTAGATTTTAATATAAGCGGAGGTACGATTGGTGTAGAGGTGTTAGAAGGTAATGGCTCTAGTCTTATACAAGAGGAAATAAATAGCTTGTCTACATTTACATATTTCTGTGATTCAGAAATCACATTAACTGCAATCTCTGATGAAGGCTATAGTATTCTTTACTGGTATGATGGAGAAGCTTACTCTAATGGCTCATCAATTACATTTAATTTAGATGGGGATATGAGTTATCAAGCAATTTTTAGTGAACTATTTGAATTAACTTTAGATGTCGAAGAAGAAGGAACAGGTAGCATAAGCCATGATTCTATCTTCCCGCTAACGTCTATCTTTGCGGGAGAAAGTATAGAGCTTACAGCAAATCCAGCTACAGGCTATGAGTTCACGGAATGGAATGGTGATTTGGATGGATCTAATAATCCTGAATCTATATCTATGGATGATGATAAAGCTGTCACCGCGGTATTTAATTTAATTCCTTACTATCTAAATTTATCTACAACAGAAGGTGGAGCTATAACTGTATTATCAGAGGTAGAGGGTGAACTAACAGATAATCCTGACTCTACTATCTATGAGTATGGTGATGAGCTCAACCTTATTACTAGCATTGATGCTGGATTCTATTTTGATGGACTCTGGAGTGTTAATGGAGATAATTATAGTGCAGATACGCTATCAATTGTAATGGATCAAAATTATGATATTGAGGTTGGATTTGACCGGGTATACTCTTTAACAATCAATGAGCCATCAAATGGAAATATTACGATTAATACACCTCCAGATGTAGAGAGTTATTATTATGCAAACAGCACTGTTAGCTTAAGTACCACAGAAGATGACTGGTATATATTTTCTCATTGGAGTGGAGATGTTGACTCATCGATTGCATATACTCCAGATATAGATATACTTATGGACTCAGATAAGACAATTGGAGCAGAATTTGAGATTCTTAGCTTTATGATAACCCTTGATATTAATGGAGGTGGAAGCGTTGCGGTCACAGGCGCAGATGAGATTCCAGATGGTGTAGCTGGGAATTCATATCAATATGAAGCAGATGCGCTTAGCCATGTTACGTTAGAAGCATACCCAAATGCAGATCAAAGCTTTACTAGGTGGATGGTTAATGGAGAGGCAAGTCTCTCAAATCCCTATATTATTGAGTCACTCGGAGCGGACTATAATATTATTGCTATATTTAGTGAGGAGTAGTAAAAATGAAATTTAAATCGTTCTTTTCTATTTTAATTAGCTTGACTTTTCTATTCTCCTATACTGTAGAGAGATCTTCTCATAGTACATATGCTAATTCATCTATTAGTAAAAACACATTTGATTTTCAAATTCAGAATAATGTTAATCTTTTTGAAGATAGCAGGATAGGCGGTAAGACTACTTTTAGTTTTGAATACCTTGGAGACCAAGAGAGTGGAATAATTTTCAAGATTCCTTATACATTTAAAACAAACAGATATGATCAAAAATCTGGATTTGGTGATTTTGAATTTGGGATTTATTTCATTGCTTCTAGTTCTAGTGAAATATACTCTAGATATAATTTTTTATATAGAAGAACAATTATTGGTGATTACATATCTCCAGTAATTATGGGTAATATAACAAGTCAAAATATCGGAGGAATTTCCTATTCAATTGACTTAGATAAAATTAATAATTTTTTCATTACATCTAAGTTTGAGTACTTATACATATCAGGAACCAGTCTTGAATTTGAGAGTGACCTAGGATTTCCAGACTTTATAGAACCAAAACAAGTTATTAATTTTAATGCAGATGTTATTATTGAAGATCTGAAAAAGCTATTGCCTGAGAATCTTTCTGTTTTAGCAGGGCTTAATTACCACTATTCAAATACAAGAGTCGAACTAACGAATATCAATACCCTAACAAACTATTTGGGTGAGTCTATACTTATTGATGGACAGCAATACTATCCAACCGAAGGACAAGCTTCTAGCGTAGGCATTAAAGGTGAGTTAGCCTATCGGATTTTGGGTAAGATTAGTATGGATTTAAGGTTGAGATTAAATCTAAGTCTATATAATAATTTCAATGCTTCCCATTCAATCAATCTTACTGTTAAGCCTATCTAATTTTATTTCTACTTGATTTAAGCCTGGTATATTACAAGGTATTAGATAGTAAAGTAACTCACCAAACAACTAATACTACTATACCCACTTGAAATGCTTTAGCTCTCTGTTATTCAAAAATAGGAGCTATATAATTATGAATATATCCCAATAATTGTGAGAAATATATACCATCATTATTAATTGTTGAGTGAGTTCCAATAACCAGTTGTCTCTCAGGGTATACAGCTATACATTGCCCTCCATACCCTATGGCCATATAACCTTCTTCTGGAAGTAGCCACCATAGATATCCATACCCAGGTATTTCTGGAGAACCTGTTTCAACTTGCATTGATGTTGCTTGCTCAATCCATTCAGATGAAAGAATTTTCTCTTCTCCTGACCATCCATCCTGTAAGTATAGTTGTCCTAATTTCACCATGTCTCTTAATCGAAGTGTCAGGCTTGCAGCGCCATCCTGTATACCTAAATATCCAGAGAACCATTGAGGACTTTCAATCCCTAAATATGAAAATAGATTTGTATTTGCAAATTCATATGGTGTCATATCTGTAGCATAGTAAAGGATATGGGAATTTAGATGGCAAGCACTATTATTATAGTAAAAGAAACCCGGGAAGGTGTAGGGCATCCATTCAAGCTGTGTTGTTGTTACATTTACCCAGTAGGGATATCCAAAAGCATCTGCATATCCAGATGACATAGAAAGTAAATTATGTAATGATATTTGAGCGAGATAGGGTTGAGTAGACATTGGAAGTAGATTGTTAAGTGCTAGATATTGATTATCAATATATCCCTGGTCAACAGCCTGTCCAATAAGTGTAGATGTAAAACTCTTCGTTACTGACCATATGTTAAAAGTTTGATTAATTGAGCTCCCATTGTAATAATTTTCAGAGACTATTTCTCCATTATGAATAACAATAACACCTTCCAAATAGGTAAGATTAGACATTTGTTCTATTATATTGTCGATTTGCTCAGAATCAAAGTAAGATAAGTCTTCTGCAAATTCCCAATCAAGACTCAGATCTAGATAAGTTTCATCGCATTCCATATCCCCTACTAGAACAATATTTACAATCAAGACTATATCAATAACATCAACATAATGATCATTATTAATATCAGAATTATCAAATGAATCATTAGCTAGTTCTACTTCAGAAACTATATAATTAACAATTAAAACAATGTCCTGGATATTAGTTGAATTATCAAGATTAGTATCACCTTCACATGGAAATAGGAATGTAAAGATGCTTGCAAGAAGTATAATCTTATTAAATGTTTTTCTCATGAACTAAGTCAACCACCCTATTTGCGTAACCAGATTCATTGTCGTACCATCCGGTTATCTTTATAACATAGACTTTCTTGGTGATTTTGGTGTATCCGCAGTAATTTTTTCAATTGCAGTAATTGTAAACTTTGTATCCTCACCACCAATTTGAAGTGTAAAATATTCATTAATCTTTTTTCCAATCATAGCCTTAGCAAAAGGTGTAAGGTAGGTTACAACCAGAGGATAGAGATCTAATTCAGATTCAATAGGGCCTAGTAGATAGTAATCCTCAGGTGTATTCTTTCCTTCTTCAAGGACTGCAACTTTATTTCCAAAGCCTACCTCACTAACTCCAATATCACTATAATCAATGAATTCAAATGGCTGATGAGAATCTAGGAATTCTTTTTTAGTTACTAGCATTTCCATTGTCTCTCTAGCAGCTTTATACTCATAATTTTCCTTAAGGTCTCCCAGACTAGCTGCTTCCTGAATCTTTGTTGAGGTTTCTGTCCTTAATTTAGCCAAGTCCTTTATCTGTTCTTGTAATTCAAGATGTGTGTCTCTCAAAATTAAAGTTGCCATATTAAAATTCCTTTTTTAATCAGATTAGTTACTATTTATTTTTTTACCATTTTCCCAGTATGTTTTAGACATTACTCTTCCATCTGGAGTATATATTATCCACTCTCCATCTAACTCTCCATCTTTATAATTAGATTTTGAAATGATTTTATGATTTTTATCAAAACGAATGCTAAGACCATTTGGCTGCTGGTTATCCTTATCCATCTGATGAACAGACATGATTTTACCGTTATCATAATAGGAGATAGTATTAAACTCAGTTCCATCAGGAAGATAATAAAAACTTCCTAGAGTCTCTCCATTTTTATATTTAACAAGTATTTTCTTTTCCCCATCAGGATGCCGTTCTACTATCTCTTCTCTTATAAATTCACACCCAACAAGTAGTAATAATATGAATAGCAGGTATTTCATTTAATTAAACCTTATTAATTATATATAATCTACAAAACAAAAAAGCCTCTGTAAAGAAGCTTTCTAATCTTCTGTCAAGGTAGTAGTGGCTATACTTTATAAGGGAGAGTATATCCTATTATAGTTAGATAATGGCAGATACAGCCACCTATATAGAATAGGTGCCAAACTGCATGACCGTATCTAAATGTTTTCCAAAAGTAAAAAAATATTCCAATACTGAAAAGAAGTCCTCCTAAAAATATTAAAAGCACCCCACTCATATCCATAACATTAATTAATTCTTTAATTCCAACTAGTGCAAACCATCCCATAAATAGACATAAAAAAACTTCAAAATTT
>CAZKFO010000095.1:0-5944 GCA_964552145.1 uncultured bacterium
TAAAGATAAACATACATCTGTATCTGCTGAACAGCCTTCATCACCACCATCATCTGCAGAACCATCATCACCACTATCATCTGCAAATGCAACCGCTAGCGAACCACCAGAAGCATCTGAGAATATAAACGCTGATAGGCAATCCTCTGTTACATCACCAACAAGCTCCACGAGTGTACCTGCACCTGCAGGAACTACAGAACCTGTAAATGAAAATGCAATCACTGCTGTACCACTGGCAGATACTGCAAAGCCATTCGCAGCAGCATCACCACCAGATGCACTAGTTACACATCCATTATGTGAAAATTGAAATCCAGCGATATCTGCACTACTGTCGTAGTTAAGATTACCACCATCCAATGACAGAGTAACATCCTGTGAAAAAGTGAAATTAATAAATAGTAAAAACTGAAGAAAAAGAAGACTTTTCTTAAACATATACCCTCCCCAAGGCTTTAATACTTTATAGTATTTATAATTAACTAATCTGTCTTAATATAAGCAATCAAACAAATTTAATCAATAAATATAGAATAAATTACTTGGTGTTTGCATTAATTAGTGACTAAAATCACAAAATAAATACATTATAAATTAGATTATTAGCATGGAGAGGTGTTCTAAATATGGCAAAGAATAAAATATTATTAGTTGGTGGTGGACAAATAGGTGGTAACTTAGCTCTTCTAGCAGCACAAAAAGAGCTTGGTGATATTATGATATACGACATTCCTCAAGCTGAAGGCATGATTAAAGGAAAAGCGCTTGATATCCTTCAACTGAGACCCCATGATGGGTATGATGTTAATATATCAGGGACATCTAACCCGGAAGACATGAAAGATTCAGATGTTGTCATCATAACAGCTGGAATCCCTAGAAAGCCAGGAATGAATCGTGAAGACCTATTATCCATTAATATTAAAATAATATCAGATGTAGCTAATAATGTAAAAAAATATGCTCCAAATGCATTTGTAATTGTTGTATCAAACCCTCTAGATGCTATTGTATATTCTTTTTATAAAGTCTCAGGGTTTTCAAAAAATAAAGTTGTTGGTATGGCTGGGGCTCTTGATACATGTAGATTTAAAACATTCCTAGCGGAAGAAACAGGTTTCTCTGTCCAAGATATACAATGCATGGTGCTCGGTGGGCATGGTGATACCATGGTACCTATGCTAAGATTTGCATCTGCGGGTGGAATACCGATCACTGAGCTCATCGAACCTGATAAACTAAATGCAATTGTTGAAAGAACAAAATATGCTGGAGGAGAACTGGTTAAATTATTTGGAAATGGATCTGCATACTATGCACCAGCTGCATCAGCTATAGAAATGGCTGAATCGTATCTTAGAGATAAAAAAAGACTCATCCCTTGTGCTGCTCTGTGTGAAGGGGAGTTTGGTATAGATGGCTATTTTATTGGTGTCCCAACAGTTATTGGAAGTAAGGGAGTAGAAAAAATCGTTGAATTTGAAATGAATAAAGAAGAAAAATCTCAGCTAAATCAAACCCTTAATGCCGTAAAAACTACCGTATCTGAAACTGGATTATAAATTAACAGGGAGAATATATGCAAACATTCTTAGAACAAGTTAACAATGGTTTCGGTATTTTAGTTGGATGGCTATACCCCATTCTATTTAATGATATTGGGGGAATCCCACTGATTGTTCTTACTTTAATGAGCGGTGCAGTTATTTTTACATTCTACTTTGGTTTTATAAATATCAAAGGTTTTAAGCACTCAATTGAGATTATAAGAGGTAGATACGACAACCCAGAGGATACTGGACAAATAAGTCACTTTCAAGCTCTAACCTCTGCCCTATCCGCAACAATTGGTTTAGGTAATATTGCAGGTGTTGCAGTTGCAGTCTCTCTAGGTGGCCCTGGAGCAGTTTTTTGGATGGTATTTATTGCATTTTTTAGTATGTCAGCAAAATTTGTTTCATGTACTCTAGGTCAACTTTATAGGAAAGTAAATAGTGACGGCTCTGTTAGTGGTGGTCCAATGTACTATCTCCAATATGGATTAGAAGAAAGAGGATTAGGACTAGTTGGAAAAATCTTAGGGGTGATGTATGCTATATTTATAATTGGTGGTGCATTTGGTGGTGGAAATATGTTTCAGGCAAATCAATCTTATGAACTATTTGGAAAATTACTTGGACTGCCCAATTATATATACGGAATTCTATTATCAACTCTAGTAGGTGTGGTTATACTAGGACGAATCAAAAGGATAGGGCAAACTACTGAAAAAATTGTTCCTTTTATGGTAGTTCTCTATGTTAGCGCATCACTATTCATCATATTAACTAATATAGATAAACTACCTCAAGTTTTCTCCTCTATATTAAGCCAAGCTTTTAATCCAGATTCAGTATACGGAGGATTTATTGGTGCAATTGTTACAGGGATAAAGAGAGGAGTATTTAGCAATGAGGGTGGTGTGGGATCAGCATCAATCGCGCACTCTGCAGCTAAAACAGATGAACCTGTAAGAGAAGGTATAGTTGCGATGATTGGTCCTTTTATTGATACTATTGTTGTATGTTTTATGACGGCATCTGTCATATTAATCACCAAAGATTCTAATCCTCTTTATATCGTTGGCGGTGGAATTAATGGAGCAGAGTTAACTTCTGCAGCATTTGGAAGTGTTATCTCATGGTTTCCTTACGTACTATCAATTGTTGTATTTTTATTTTCATTTAGCACAATAATATCTTGGTATTACTACGGAGACAAAGGATGGAAGTATCTATTTGGTGATTCATCAATTAAGGTATATCAATTTATATATTTAGGATGTGTGGTGCTAGGTTCCGTTGCATCTCTTCAGAATGTAATTGATTTCTCTGACATGATGATTTTATCTTGTGGTTTTCCTAATATTATAGGGTGTATGTTTTTGCTTCCTACAATAAAAGTTCAGCTTGACGATTATTGGTCAAGGTATGAGTCTGGTGAATTTAAAATATACAAGTAATTGAAAAAAAAATCAGACTTTCTTCACTTTGCACTAGATATAGCCAAACAAGCTGGTAAGATTCAACTATCTTATTTTGGAAATATAGAATCTATATCTACAAAATCTACAAATATAGATCTCTTAACAAATGCAGATATTAAATCTGAAAATCTAATTGTTTCTAAAATAAAACAGTCATACCCCGATCATTCTATTGTATCAGAGGAATCAAGTAATGTAATAAAAGATAGTGAGTATACATGGATTATTGATCCTCTAGATGGAACTACAAACTTCGCACACAATCTTCCTATATTTGCTGTTTCCATTGCACTTAAGAAGGCTAATACAATTATATGTGGAGTAGTATATAATCCAGCCGCGAATAAATGTTTCTACGCGGAAATTGGAAAAGGTGCTTTCCTTAATGATAAACAAATACGCCCTACAAACTCAGATTCTTTATCAGAGTGTCTACTTGCTACAGGCTTCCCATACTTACATGATAAGAAGTATGACTTATCATTTTCTATATTTAAAGACTTCTATGATAATACTAGGGGACTAAGGAGACTTGGTGCAGCTGCATTAGATTTATGTTTTGTAGCAATGGGGCGATTTGATGGATTCTACGAGTACAATTTAAATGCTTGGGATATTTGTGCTGGTAGTCTTATTGCGCATGAGGCTGGATGTAAAGTAACTGATTGGGATGGGGAAACTCTACCCCATGATGGTAGTAGAATTTTATGTAGTAATGAAAAAATTCATGCTAGCATGATGGAAATATTAACTAAAGAAGAATACTCTATTTTTTTTAAATAGACATTGCATTAGATAAAGCATGAAAATATGCTTCTTCTATTTTTCTTCTATCAAGATTGATTGATTGATTGATTTTTAGCTTAGCTGAATCTGTTACTGTCCCAATTGTTTGGGTATGAATATTATGCTCTTGGGCTAGTAGCGCAACATGATGCAAATCCTTTGAATCTAAAGAAACTACTATCACACCTTGCGTTTCTCCAAATAGAATTTGATCTTCTCTTAACTTTCGATCAATAGATATGTCTGCACCTATATTCCCTTTAGCTGTACAAACAGATTCTGATAGATTAACAGATATCCCTCCATCTGATATATCATGAGCAGATTTAATGATTCCTTTTTCTATTAAATCTAAGCAGATTTTATGTAAGCTAATCTCAAGGTCAAGATTAACTGTAGGTATAGGTCCTTCTATTTTTCCATAACACTGTTTAAGATATTCAGACCCACCTAATTCACCATTAAGCGCGCCAATTGCAACAATAATATCACCTGGATCCTTAAATGAAATATCCATATGCTTAGAAGAGTCTTCTAAAACTCCTACCATCCCAATAACAGGAGTTGGATATACTGCGCCAAGATTAGATTCGTTGTAAAAGCTTACATTACCACCAGTAACAGGAGTATCAAATGCTCTACATGCATCACCTATTCCAAGTACAGCTTCTCTGAATTGCCAGTATATCTCAGGATCTTGAGGGTTTCCAAAATTCAGGCAATTTGTTATTGCTAGAGGAAATCCACCAGAACAAACAACATTTCTTGCTGATTCAGCAACAGCAATCATACCACCCATACGAGGGTTTAGATAAACATATCTACCATTACAATCTGTGCTAATAGATAAAGCTTTTTTTGTATCCTTTAATCTAATTACAGCAGCGTCAGAACCTGGACCAATGACGGTATTAGTTCTAACAGTTGAATCATATTGGCTATAAACATACTCCTTACTTGTAATATTTGGCGAACAGAGGAGTGTAATAAGCTCTTGATTATATGTCTCTTTATCTGGTATTGAATCTATATTAAAATTATTAAGAGTAGTATAGTAATCGGGCTCCTTGTATGGCATATCATACTGAGGAGCTCCACCACCAAGGACTAACTCTTCTGATGGGATATCTGCAACTAACTCACCTTTATGATAAACTTCCAAGCGCTTAGTATCAGTTACTTCTCCTACTTTCTGACAATCTAACTCCCACTTCTCAAATATTTCGTGTAATTGCTCTTCAAATCCATCTTTGATAACAACAAGCATTCTCTCTTGAGACTCTGAAAGCATAATTTCATACGCATTCATATCACTTTCTCTTAATGGAACCAAATCCAAATCAATTTTTATACCTGATTTTCCTTTAGCAGACATTTCTGAGCATGAGCAGGTAATTCCAGCAGCACCCATATCCTGAATTCCTACCAGCCAAGGTTTCTTGCATAATTCAAGTGTAGCTTCTAATAATAATTTCTCAGTAAATGGGTCTCCAACCTGTACATTTGATCTTTTAGATTCAGTCTCTTCTCTTAATTCAACAGAAGCAAAAGTCTCCCCATGCATTCCATCTCTACCTGTGCTTGAACCAACAATAAATACAGAATTGCCTTTACCTTCTGCTGTTGCACTTGCAACATTCTTTGTTTTTACAATTCCAACAGACATGGCATTCACCAATGGATTTCCAGAATAAACATCTTCAACTACAACTTCACCCCCTACAGTTGGAATTCCCAAGCAATTACCATAATCCGCAATCCCTTCAACTACATGTTCTAATAGAAATTTATTCCTATCGTTATCAAGACTACCAAATCTCAATGAATTCATAGATGCAATAGGTCTTGCACCCATTGTAAAAATATCTCTCATGATTCCACCAACTCCTGTTGCAGCACCTTCATAAGGCTCAACAGCAGATGGATGGTTATGAGATTCTATTTTGAAAGCTGTGGCCAAATCATCACCTAAGTCTACTAAACCAGCATTTTCTTCACCTGCTCCAACTAATAATTTACCACCCTCTCTTGGGAGAGTTTTTATCATTTTAATTGAGCTTTTATATGAACAATGTTCACTCCACATTACCGAAAAAATTCCTAGCTCAATATAGTTTGGTTCTCTACCTA
>CAZKFO010000096.1:0-5916 GCA_964552145.1 uncultured bacterium
TCAGTTGGTTAGAGCAACGGACTGTTAATCCGTGTGTCCCTGGTTCGAGTCCAGGTACCGGAGCACGAAGAGAAGTACTATAAGCCCCTTGATCATCTTGGGGCTTTTTTTATTGGTAATTTTATAAGAATAGGATGGGCCCCTAAAAATAGGGGCCCTGAAAAAGCAAGATGAGGAGGAGATTGAGAATTAACGGATGATTCTTGCTTTCTCTAAATCCATCTAAATTTATAACATATTTTTTTAATTTTTATAAATTTTTTTCGAAGCATTCACTCCAAAACTTAATTTTTTTAATTTTAACTATCATAATTCTTAATAATATTAAATAACAAGAGCTTTATAAAGACTAATTAAATTAATAAATTAGAAAATGAATATAATGCTTATTACATTATTTATATCTATGTTAGGCGCTCAAATAGTTCCTTTTGAGATATCTTCGCCTAATAAAATATATTTAGAAGGGAAAGATAGATTTTTGGTTTTAAATAATGATCAATTTAACAATAAAACCAATATTGATTTAAAGTACTTTTCAAATTATTATGAGGATTTAATCAATGTGCTCATTGAAATTCCAATTAGTTTGAGTGACAATTACACACTAGATCTTATTGTTGAGCATAATAAACTCCCCCATAATACTAAAGTATTTTTGTTGGATTTAAATGACGATGATATTATTGGTCCATTTAAACTTTCTAAAAATAGTTCCAATATTCATCTAGGGCCCATAGAGGCCTCTCAATTTTTATTGCAGTATATAATACCCAGGGAATCATATAATTCAGATTTTAGAATCAATCTAATATCAATATTAGATAAAAAGTCCCATAAGATAAATAACGAATCTATATTTCGAACTCAATCAAATCGAGAACGTCCTGCTATAGTTGTCACTGGATTTTGGCCACCAACTAATGAAATGATTAGACATTTCAGTCAAGACCAAGAATTAAATCCAAGTGGTTGGGAGGGTGAAAATTGGGATAATTTAGGCTATGATATTATATCTTTTTTCCCAGAATTTGACGACCCTGATTGCAGTAATTGTGGTCAAGGGAATGGAAACTTTGAAGTCGATTATCAGGACACATCGTATGATTTTTGGAGACTTGTTAATGAACTAAATCCAATTGCTGTCATTACATTCTCTAGAGGATATATTGATAATAGCTGGGAGCTCGAGTATAATTATTATAATAGGGTTAATTGGTATAATGATTACTCGTCTCCTTTCCTGCCAACCCCTAACCCCCCAGACTCTTATGAACCAACGATGTTTTTAAGAAATTCAAATTTGCCAATGCAGAATATAATGGATACTATTAATAATAATGATTCTCTAGGATTAAATTCATACATCGATATTAATGGAGATCCCGGTCGATTTGTATCTGAATTTATGGGATATCATGGCGTTTGGTATAGAGATTTAAATCAATTTTCAGATAATATTTGCTATTTAGCTGGGCATGTTCATGTTGGTGGATTGATAGATTGGAACACTGCAACATTAGCAGCTGAAATAACCATTATGGAAGTCATTCAATCTCTAGATGAGTATGTATATATTCCAGGTGATACCAATAGTGATGATCAGGTTAATGTATTAGATATTATTTTGATTGTTTCTCATGTTTTGGGGCAAAATGTTTTAGTTGGAGTTCCTTATTATGCCGCAGATATGAATGCGGATGGAATTATAAATATTCAAGATATTATCTTCGTAGTTAATTTAATTATTCAATCTAATTGATGTATGTAAATACACTTATTGTAAAGCAGTCTTTTGGATTAGATATTGAGTTTGTATTTGATTTTTTTTCTAAACCTGAAAATTTAGAATTAATTACTCCTAGAAATTTGAATTTTAAAATATTAACACCATCACCAATAAGGATGAGACAAGGACTCTTAGTTAAATATACAATTAAGTTATCATCAATCCCACTTAGTTGGAAAACTTTAATATCTAAGTTTGATCCTCCAAATATATTTATAGATGAGCAAATTTCAGGACCGTATTCCAGATGGCATCATACACATTATTTTACTTATAAAAATAATCAAACTACAGTAAAGGATAAAGTTGAATATGTTGTGCCATGCGGATTTATTGGTACAGTAGTTAATAGATTTTATATAAGAAAAATGCTAAGAAATATTTTTGAGTATAGATTCTATACTATAGCAAAAATATTTAAGGAGAAGTATCCTAATACATTTATTCAGAGTGACAATCCTATGGTTATTATAAAGTGATGAATAAGATAGCTATATTAGGGGGGTCTGGATTTGTTGGAAAATATATTATTGAAGAATTATTATCTAAGGGCTATATAGTAAAAGCAATTAATAGATCTGCAATAAAAAATATATCACATGCTAACTTCAATGAAGTTATAATTGATTTATTTAAAGATGATTTGTGTCAATATCTAAAAGAAGTTGATTTTGTAATTTATAATATTGGAATCATTAGAGAGTTTCCTAAGAAAGGAATCAGTTACAAAAGGCTACACGAAGATTTAGCTTTCAATGTGATTGATTCTTCAGAGAGAGTAGGAATTAAAAAAATTATTTTAATGTCTGCTAATGGTGTTGAACGAAAGAGTACAGGTTACGAAGTCACAAAATTAAATGCTGAACAAAAATTGATAAATTCAAAATTAAAGTGGACGATTTTCCGACCTTCTTTAATTTTTGGAGAACCCAATGGTGCCATAGAGTTCTGCACTCAACTTAAGCAAGATATGATTAATTTGCCATTACCCCTTCCTAATTTTTTTACAGGATTAGATTTTATAAATGCAGGATCATTTAAAATGAGTCCAATACATGTTCAAAATGTATCAGAATTCTTTGTTAAGTCGATTTCAATGACGGAGTCAGATTATAAGATATATAGTATTGGAGGTAGTAGAGATATTAAATGGAAAGATATGATTAAAATGCTATCTAAGTCATGTAAAAAAAAGAAGTTTGTATTTCCAGTTCCAATATTATTAATAAAATTACTAGCAATTATGTTTGATCGGTGGCCTTGGTTCCCTACAACTAATGATCAAATAAAAATGTTAGTAGCAGGCAATACTTGTGATAGTAAAAAACATTTTGATGATTTTAATATAGAAGAGATAACTTTTAATATGGAAAACCTAAGTTATTTAAAATGAATCATAAATTTATTAATATTTTTAATGCAATATCTTTTTATGTTATATGGTGGGGTTGTGTTATTGGAGTGAATTTAGGATATAATTATCTTGGACTTCTGCTTACATGTTTGTTCTTAATTTTTCACCTCAAAATTATTTCTAATTCAAGTAACGAATGGAAACTTCTACTGGCTTGCTTTATCTTAGGTTCCATTGTAGAGTCTATTCATTTGCATTCTAATGTATTAGTTTATAAAGGGTATATTTTTAATAATGAAATTTTTCCACCGCTATGGATAATATGCATGTGGATTGGTTTTGGCGGAACCTTAAATTATTCTATGGGTTGGATGAAAGATCGATGGATATTACAGTTTGTAATGGGTGCAGTTTTTGGTCCAATGTCTTATGTCGCTGGTGTTAAATTAGGAGTGATAAGTTTTTATTATTCATTTAAAATTACTATTCTTGTATTGGGTGTTATATGGGGCCTGTCAATTCCAGTAATGTACTTTCTAAATGATTATTTTAATAAGGAACGGGAGAGTTTGAATGGGGTATAAATATATGATTCTAATAATAGTATTGATCTCTGTTATTTTTATTTCATTTATTATAGCAAACAGTCAGAAGGTAGTCGCATCAACTGATCCAGTAATAAGCTTCTTTGATATTGAAGAAGTATCCATATCAGGGGAAATTATAAAAATGGAGTCTTATAAAGGTCAAAAAATTTTAATTGTCAATGTAGCATCAAAGTGTGGATTAACTCCTCAATACAAAGAACTTGAATCTTTATATGAAAAATATTCAGGGGAACTAATGATTCTTGGGTTCCCATCTAATGATTTTCTTGGGCAAGAACCCGGCAGTAATAATGAAATTCAGAAATTTTGTGATAGGAACTACTCAATTTCTTTTCCCTTATTTGAAAAAACTAGTGTAAGAGGGAAAAATAAAAATTCTGTGTATCAGTGGCTTACCGATCCTAAAAAAAATGGGTGGAATAAAAAAGGTCCATCTTGGAATTTCACTAAGTATCTAATTGATGAAAATGGGAAGCTGTTAAAAAGATTTTCGCCTCGAACTTCTCCACTCTCAGAAGAAATTACCTCTAAGATATAGAATAAATATTTGATATAATATATTTTCATATTAAGTTATGGAAACGAAATAAACAAAAAACGTTTCTATTGAAAAAAATAAAAAATATTATTCTTAAAGAGGGATTTCGCTCTGTGACAAGCAGCGGAATTAAATCATTTACTGTTGAAAATTTAGCTTCAAGGCTTGCAATGAGTAAAAAAACGATTTATGAATATTTTCCTAAAAAAGAGATATTAATTAAAAAGATTATTGAATATAGAATGAAAAGTTTAATGAGTGAATTCAACCAAATTTTAGATAAAGAAACTGATGCTATATCTCAACTTTCAAAAATAAAAGAGCATAACATTAAGCTTGTAAATAAAATAAGTTTACAAAAACTTATATATCTCAAATTGAGACATCCTAAAATATGGGAAATAATTGAAAAATATAGGCTTGATCGAAAAAATATCTATCATCGAATATTTACATTAGCTAAGAAACAGGGATATTTAAAAGAAAATTTAGACCCTTCAGTTTGCGCTACGCTCTATATGAATATATTTAATTCAATATTTCAGCCAGACTTTATAGATGATAACAATTTATCTATTAAGCAAACCATTGAGCATTTTCAATATATGCTTTGTGGTTTTTTAAATGATAAGGGTGTAGAAAAAATACAATCAGATATAGATAAATCTCTTAGAGATAGAGGTTAGATATCTTATGCTTGAAACACCCTATTTATTCTTTGCTCTTTTGATGATTCCCTTTAGATATTTTATTATTGCTGGTGTGTTTTATTTATTATTCTACATAATTAAAAAACAAGATTGGAATCATTTGAAAATTCAAAAGAAATTTCCTAATTCTAAAGTTGTTCGATTAGAAATATTTTATTCATTTATTACCATGTTAATTTTTGCTCTTGTAGCATTGTTAATCTTTAAACTTTATTGGTCTGGATACACATTAATCTATCGTGACTTAAAAGAGTATGGGATGTTATATTTTATATTTTCTAGCTTTTTAATTATTATTATACATGATTTTTATTTTTACTGTACTCATAGAGCGATGCATCATAAAAAGCTATATTCAGTTATCCATAAAGTACATCATATATCAAAGAATCCTACTCCATGGGCAGCATTTTCTTTCCATCCAATTGAAGCGATTATACAGATTGCATGGATCCCAATTATTATTTTATTTATTCCTTTTCATATAATTTCATTAGCATCTTGGGCGCTTTATATGATGTTTTTTAATGTAATAGGTCATCTAGGGTATGAAATTTTTCATAAAAATTTTGTGAATTCTAGTATTGGCCAAATATTTTTTTCATCAACTTTTCACAATATGCATCATAAACAAAATAATTGCAATTATGGATTATACTTTATTGTTTGGGATAAAATATTCAAGACGGACCATATTGATTATAAAAGAGTTTTCAATCAAATTAGATTAGGATCCAAATGAATAACATTATCCGTAGAATATTATTATTGTTTCTATATGTCCTGTTTGTTTCATGTTCAGCATATAGTAAAAAAGTAAATTTATCTATTGATGTTCCTTACCCTAAAAATGATTCATGGAAATCTATATCTATGAATGCTAGCGATAGCTTTCATATTGCAAATAATTGGTGGGA
>CAZKFO010000097.1:0-3178 GCA_964552145.1 uncultured bacterium
ATTATAGGTGTGAACTTTCCGCTTGATTTATCAAAGGAAAGTAATAATAATTATTCAAGGAAATAAAAGAATGAGCTTTGTAGATATTCCTGATTCTGATGATGCTCTTTTGTTAGAATGTAAAGTAGAAACATTCCGTTCAAGTGGAAAAGGAGGCCAGCACGCAAACAAAACAGAATCAGCAGTACGTTTAACACATACTAGATCAGGTATACAGGTGATTTGCCAAGATGAGAGGAGTCAACGTTTAAATAAAATTAAGTGTATTAAAGAACTTCGAATTCGTATAGAAAAATACAATTATAAACCGCCTAGAAGAATACGAACGAAACCTACTAAAGGATCAGTAGAAAGACGTTTGTTAAATAAAAAACATAAATCTGAAAAGAAGAAGAATAGAAAGAGACCTAATCTTAATAATTAATAATTATTTATTAATAAATACTATTTCAGATTCCATTATTCCCCAGTCTGTATAAGTTTTAACTTTCATTTTTCCATCGTTAGACCAATAAAATAAATCTTTTTCATTTTTCCTTCCGGAAGAAAAAGAAATAGCCCGATCAAAATCTTCAGGTAATTTTAATTCTAATGCCGAACCAGTGAAACGTGATATAACTCTTGATTGGCAACTTAAAAAAATAATCGGAATTAAGATAAAAATTCCTAAAAAAATATTTTTTTTCATTTAATCCTCCAATTTAAATTCTTCTTCTATTAGTTTATTAATTATTTTCCCAGAATCCTCTAATTTTGCATTGAACTCCCACTTTCCTTCAGGATAAATAACAAAGCATGGACCTAGACTACATTTACCTAAACAGCCACTTGAATTAATTCTTATTCTATGATTTAAATTTTTTTCACCTATTGCTCTTTTCAATTCTATTCTAAGTGGAGTACCAATCTGACCACAAGATTGTTTAATAGATGGATTTCGCTTATTTGTACACACAAAGACATGTTTTCTATATTTATTTTTCATCTTTAATCGTTATTAATCTGATTAATAATATCTTTATTCATTAAATCAATATAGTTTAGAGAATCCAAGTTCTCTTTAAGTTGTGATATTTTAGATGCTCCTAGTATAACTGTGCTTACATTTGAATTATTAAGACACCATAATATTGCTAATTGTGAAGCTTTTATATTTAATTTTTCAGATAAGCTATTTATTTTTTTTATCTTATTGAAATCAACATCATTCAACGAATCAGCAAGCCATTCATAACCTTTAACCTTAAATCTTGATTTTTTTGGAATTTTATTATTGTATTTTCCTGTTAGTAGACCTGATGCTAGAGGTGACCATATTGTGCTTCCAATTTTATGTTTTTTAAATATATTATTATATTCATTTTCAAATCTCTCTCTACATAAAATATTATATTGAGGCTGTTCCATGCTTGGTGGTCTTAGATTGTGATCTTTAGCTACCTTAAAAGCTTGATTGATTTCTTTTGCACTCCACTCCGAGGTACCCCAATACATTATTTTTCCTTGTATCAACAAATCATTCATTGCATATACTGTTTCAATAATTGGTGTCTCTGGGTCCGGGCGATGACAAAAATATAGATCAAGATAGTCTACTTTAAGTCTCTTTAGCGCTGAGTTGCATGCATCGTGAACATGTTTTTTTGAAAGTCCTCTTTGAGTGGGAAGTTCACCACCCCAAAATACTTTACTAGAAACTATATAACTATTTCTATCCCAATTAAATTTCTTTAAAATACTACCCATCATTTTTTCAGATTCTCCTGATGCATATGCTTCGGCATTATCAAAAAAATTAACACCTCTCTCATATGCTAATGCCATGCAGTTCATAGCATTTTTCTCATCTAGTTGATTGACAAAAGTAACCCAAGAGCCAAATGAAAGCTCACTAATTTTTAAACCTGAATCTCCTAGATTTCTATAATTCATATTAATTCCTAGTTTTATATTACTTGAAAATAACTATTTTAATATTTATTTGTTTGGTTTGAGAAACCTTACTTGGTGATGATTGTATGAGTTTACCTTTGAACCATTACTTGTTTTTTTTAATCTTATATCATATCCATCTATATTCTCAATTTCTTTTATGCCATCTATATGCATTTTCTTTTCTATATACTCATTTCTTTTCTTTATTTTCTCTCTTGCATCGTATGCACTTCGTGCAGATATAAGAATATTGGTGTGTTGTTCATAGAATCCATCACCAACATTTTTATCATAATATCCAGTATGGATTAAGTATAATTTCATGCAGTTTATAACTATGAGTTAACGTTTGATATTTTGCTTTTGCAGAGTTTTCTCTCAAGGGCAGAGCAGCTGCATGGATTTTCACCACCACCACATGAACCTTTTATTCTTTTATTGAATAAAATAGTCCCCAGACTTAGTAGAAAAAAACATATAGCCAATACAAATAAAGTGAATAATAATTGCATAATTAATTTTAAATTAAAATAGTAGAAAATTCAATACATTTAATTAATAGAAATACAGAGGGCTATGACTAAAATATTATTTTTGATTTTTATTAGTGGGATTCAAGCTGCTTCAGTAGATCACCCTGTGGTAAATTTCACCTTACCATATATTATACCGTTCATTGGAATTTTGCTCTCAATAGCCTTAGTTCCATTAATTAATCATCATTTCTGGGAAAAACATTTTGGAAAAATATCCCTATTTTGGGCTCTCTCTTTTATAATACCATTTTATCTATTAACTCATAGTTTTTCAGCTGTTATATATGAATTACTTCATGTTCTTTTATTAGAGTATTTCCCTTTTATTATCTTATTGCTCTCCTTGTTTACAGTTGCTGGTGGCATATGCATCAAAGGCGAGTTGGTTGCAACACCTAAATTAAATCTACTTCTTCTAGGGATAGGTACTGTTTTTGCATCTTGGATGGGAACTACGGGAGCAGCGATGCTTCTGATAAGACCAGTATTAAGAGCTAATAAATGGAGAGCAAACAAAGTACATGTAGTAATATTCTTTATTTTTCTTGTTGCAAATATTGGAGGGGCCTTAACACCACTTGGCGATCCTCCTCTATTCTTAGGTTTCTTACATGGTGTTAGCTTCTTCTGGACTACAAAGTACCTCTTTTCGTCTTTTCTTTATGTCTCCATTATAGTTTTAATCATTTTCTATCTGATTGATACGT
>CAZKFO010000097.1:3192-5819 GCA_964552145.1 uncultured bacterium
AATTTCATCTTTCTCTTATTAGTTATTTCTGTAGTCCTAATGAGTGGTTTTTGGAACCCTCATATACATTACAATCTTATGGGGGTACATGTCCAGCTTCAAAATATATTAAGAGATATCTTTCTATTAATTATAGCATTTTGCAGTTTAAAAATGACAAAGAATGAAATAAGGTCTATGAATGGATTTACTTGGTTCCCCATACTTGAAGTTGGAAAATTATTTATTGCTATTTTTATAACTATCATCCCAGCAATAGCAATTCTTAAGGCGGGGAAAAATGGAGATTTAGGCTTTATTGTTAGCCTCTTAACAGATAGCGCTGGTAACCCTCTAAATTCTATGTACTTCTGGCTAACAGGTATATTATCTGCTTTCTTAGATAATGCACCTACATACTTAGTTTTCTTCAATACAGCTGGAGGAGACCCTGTTGAATTAATGACAACTATGAGTTCGACACTTCTCGCAATTTCTGCAGGTGCAGTTTTTATGGGAGCTATGACCTATATTGGTAATGCACCTAATTTCATGGTTAGAGCTATTGCTGAGGAAAGTGGTGTTAAAATGCCTAGTTTCTTTGGGTATATGATTTGGTCATTTGTTATATTAGGATTAACATTTATATCTTATAGCTTATTATTTTTTTAGGAGTCAAATATGTTTAAAAATATTTTATGTCCAGTAGATTTAATGCCAAAGTCAAGAATGGCACTTAAAAAAGCATTATCTATAGCACACCAATTTAACTCTAAGGTGATACTTCTCAATGTCAATGAAAGCTTTCTATCAAAAGATGAGATGGTTATGTCTAGAGTAAGCATTTCTGATTTACAAGATGAGTTCAAGCAAATTGCGTTAAAATCTAAAGAGGAGATGAGAGTCCTAATTAAAGATTTGGAGGTAGATTCTGTGGATTGTGAATACTTGCTAAGAGATGGAAAAACCTCTGAAACAATTAATGCTATATGCTCTGAAAAAAATATTGATTTAGTTGTTATGGGAACAAATGGTAGAGATAGCGTAAGTGATATTCTTTTGGGCTCTACTGCAGAACAAGTAATTAAAAATTTAAAATGTCCAGCTCTTATTATACCCATAGGGATCTAATATGCATGTAGATTGGAAAGAATTTGATTATAGGTTAAAAGGAGTAAATTCAGTCCTTTTATCAACGCACAAAAACCCTGATGGAGATGGTTTAGGATCAGAGATTGCTATGTATTATTACTTTCGTAGCATTGGTAAAGATGTTAGAATAATTAATTGTTCTGAAACTCCTGATAGATATAAGTATATGGATCCCGATTCTGCGATAGAAATCTATACTAAATCAAAGCATAATGAGTGGATTTCAGAATTAGACCTAGTCATTGTCTTTGATTTAGGTGATTACTCTCGCTTATCTAGTCTTGGAGATGAAATCATTTCAAATAATATTGATATTATTAATATAGATCATCATCACACAAAGGATGATTCTATGTATCAGATATCTATAATAGATGTTGATGCACCAGCTACAACTTATTTGATTTGGAAGTATTTTGAATATCTTGGTTTGAATGATAAATCATTAAATGATAATATAGCATTGGGACTCTATTCTGGACTCGTAAATGATACAGGCTCATTTAGGTATAGCGCAGTAACTTCAGACACGCATAACATGGCATCTCATCTTTTTCAATCGAATATTGATCCAAACATGGTTTTTCAAAATATATATGAGAATAAAACAATCGAGCAAATAATGTTATTATCTGAAATGATAAGGCATATCATCTTTGTAGCTAACAATAAAGTTGGGTATGTAAAATTAGATGAGAAAATCTTTAATAAAACAGGTGCTTCCCCTCAAGATGCAGATGGTTTTGCTGATTATATAAGAGGAATTCAAGGTGTAGAAATATCTTTTTGCATAACATCTCACTCTACATATTCTAAAATTAGCTTTAGATCAAGAGGATTGTATACAGTAAATGATGTTGCTGAAAAATTTGGAGGTGGAGGACATTATTTTGCTGCCGGATGCGAAGTTGATAATAGTAATTTAGAAGAGACGATTAAATCTATACTCAATAATTTCAAGGAGAAAATTTCTAATGTCGATTAAAAGTGATAAATGGATAAAAGAAATGGCTGAAAAAAATGATATGATATCTCCTTTTACGGATAAACAAATTAAAGATGGTCGCATCTCTTTCGGTCTTTCTTCTTACGGGTATGATATAAGGGTCTCAGATGAATATAAAATTTTTACGAATGTAAACAATAGCGTGGTTGATCCAAAGAATTTTGATGAAGATTCTTTTGTTGATTTTAAAGGAGAAATGTGTATTGTCCCTCCAAATAGTTTTGCTCTTGCTCGAAGTATTGAGTATTTTAAAATACCTAGAAAAGTACTTACTATATGTGTTGGAAAATCCACATATGCTAGATGTGGAATTATTGTAAATGTTACTCCTTTTGAGCCTGAATGGGAAGGTTATGTTACACTTGAAATTTCAAATACTACACCCTTGCCAGCAAAAATATACTCAAATGAAGGACTTTGCCAAGTCCTCTTTTTTGAGTCTGATGAAGATTGTGCAGTCTCTTATAAGGATAAGAAAGGAAAATATCAT
>CAZKFO010000098.1:0-4287 GCA_964552145.1 uncultured bacterium
ATTGCACCCCTGGAGATTGATAACGCCCTCTCAACCTTCCCAGGGATTTCCGAAGCGGCAACAATTGGTGTCAGCGACAACGTATACGGCGAACAAGCGGTGAGCTTTGTTGTATTGGTGCCCGGAACATCTGCTGACAAAGAAGCTGTCTACGCGCATTGCGCTGCGAAGCTTGCCGATTTCAAACTGCCGGCTAAGATAATTTTTCTCGACACAATCCCCAAAAACGACCGTGGAAAGGTCGACCGCAATACCTTAGAGGACCTCTGGCACAAAAATAAATAAACAAAGCCACTAAGGTAAATAAACCTGCAATGATTTAGCGGCCAAACACGGCTTAAAAAAGCCTACTCAGCGGCGATTTTGTCGCTTCCTATGACATCACTTAATGAATATTGATCCAAAATGGAGTCTACAAGATTGCTCGCCCGCTCCCAGTCATAGGTGCGGAATGCGTGAGCGCGAGTTACGAACTGCGCTCCCGCATAAAACATCTCATATTGGGTATGGCGGCTCGCAAACTCTGAACCGATGGCATCCCACGCCAACTTCATAAACTTCACCTTTTCCTCGGACGAACCAATGGCCGATTTCTGGGTCGCATTGATGAGTTTATTCAGTTCGGGATTACCAAAATCATCAGCAGAAGAAGGCAGCATTATTAGTCCACCGCCCGCAAGTTCGCGCATGGACGTAATAAACTCTGGATAGAGTTGTTGTGTAAGGACTTGCGCCGTGTACATCAAGTTACGATCCGGAACATAGTAGCCATTGTATTCACCACCCCCGGACTCCATCCCATAAACAAGACCTTCAACCATGGCGGCTTGTGCAGCCAATTGACCCAGCTTTTCCGCAACCGGCGGCATTCCGACTGTTCCAATTGTCTCAGCTATACGCCGGGCCACACCTAACTGGAACTGCATTTTTACCATGAGCCGGATTTGGGCTTGGTAATTCTGCATATAGTGAGCATATGTATCTTGAAACTGTGCCCGAGCTGTATCCGTATCCTTATAGATGAACACACGATCCCAAGGCACTTTAACGTCATCGCAATACACCAGGGCATCATTTTCATCGAACCGGGAAGACAACGGGTAATCGTAAACACTTGACGCTGAGCCCTCGTAGGAACGCCGCGACATAACCTTTAGACCCCTAGCATTCATCGGAAGAGCAAACGATATAGCGTATTTTTCTTCGCCGGGCTTAAGGGGTTGGATGTTCGCAAATAACACCTCATTCGCCATGATAGAACCGGTACCCAACATTTTGGCGCCACGCACGGTAATTCCTTCTGAATCTTCATCAACCACGCCAGTGGCAAGATATTCATCTTGCATTTCCCCGGTACTTTTATTGCGATCTGCCTGGGGATTGATGATCACATAGGTCATATAAGCGTCACTGTCGCGGACGTATTCAAAGTAATTCACAAGCGCTTTTGCCCGTTCTTTCGAATGCTTTTCAAAAACTGGCAAACCCATTACCTGACCTACCATTGAAGATGCAATGTGGTCAGGGGATCTTCCCAACCATCCCCCTGACAGCTGCGACCACCCAGCGATCGCCTTGCGACGCGTTACAAGCTCTTCGTAGTTTTTTGTTAATTGCCAACAACGGTTCACGCGTTCCCCGGACGTTGGACTTTTAAAAGTCATATAATCAATATGGTCAGGGTCGGCCTGGAAATCGTAGAGAGCCGCTGCCGCCGCTACTGCGTTTTTATAGGCGGGATGTGTTGTAACATCATCCACCTTCTTACCATCGAGGAAAACTTCGCGCCCGTCACGAAGCGACTTAAGATGCTGTTCACCCGTTTTCGCCATGACCAATTTCTCCCAACGCTTAATTTTAATATACAAACAATACTAATTTACTATATAAATAATGGTCAAGAAATAGTGTAAAATGCTAAAGGAAAAATAAGAAATATGGTGCCAGAACCGGACACCCTAACTCCAGGCTCAATGTCTAAACGTCAGTCAAACGACAAAAAAAACAGAAACTATGATCCGCATCCCCTTACTGTCTCCCGCAAAGAACTCCTAGTAGGTGGTCACGACCAACTTTTTCGTAAGTTGGTACACGATCTTTTTGCATTCAATGCCCGGCACGAAACGATTAGAGCGGGTCACGCGAAACGGATAGGCCTCGCTGGAATAGAATACACCATCTTAATTTCGGTCGCCCGGCTAAGCCGCGACGGTAATGTTAACGTCAAGAAATTAGCAGACCACCTTCATGTTAGCACTGGATTTGTAACGAACGTCACTAGAAAACTTCAAGAACTGGGTCTATTACAAAAATCTTCTGATCTCAAAGACAAGCGACGCACTGTCCTCACTGTTACTGAAGAAGGGCTTATGGATCTCGCCAAACTCGCCCCATACCAACGTCAGGTAAATAACGTGGAGTTCGGCTCTCTAACAAAAGATGATTTTCAAAAACTAAGCAACATTATTGCGGATCTCGTTTCCAGCAGCGAACGAGCTGTCAAACTCCAGCGGTATCTCGAGAGCGACGACAGTTAAGTTTTGTTAAAAAATACTAATTCACGATCAAATGCGGCGGCAAAACCGTAGAATGTTCAACAATCTACCATCGCTCACCCGATCTTCCACGGTAGTCACAGCCGTTATTATCGCGGTGTTATCGATGTTTTTATTTTCACTTACCCACTCTTCGGTCCGACTATTATCGGACACAATGTCGGCATTCGAGATCGTATTTTGGCGAATGTCTCTTAGCTTGGGAATAATCACACCCTGGTATGCCTGGAAGGGCTTACACCATCTAAAAACACGACGTCTCCTGATGCATTCACTTCGGTCGGTAGTAAATTTTGGTGGAATGATCTTATGGTTTTATGCAATAGCCGTTGTTCCACTGGGTAAGGCTGTCGCTATACATTTTGTACTTCCAATTTTTGTACTCGCTCTTGCCGCATTTATACTTCGAGAAAAAATCGGCATCCGGCGAATTACTGCCGCTTTCATCGGTTTTGGGGGTATGCTCATCATTCTGCGCCCAGGGCAACTCGCCATAGGTTGGCCAGAGCTAATGATCCTAGTGTCTGCTCTTTGTTACGCCGCGACCGTTATTTTTCTTAAATATATGGTCAAGACCGAAAGCCCCCTCGCCTTAACCTTCTACACCAATTTATTCATTCTAGTGTTCACGATCCCCTTTACCCTTTATCTCTGGGTGCCACCTACCATAGAAGATATCCTTCCCATAATTATCGTAGGCCTCACAGGTACATTCGCACCTTTTATGTATACTTCAGCACTACGGATGGCAGACGCAAGTATTATTGCTCCGATCGACTTTTTACGCCTCCCCATCACGGCCGGTTTTGGCTTTGCTTTATTCGGAGAAGTACCCGAGATATGGGTTTGGCTTGGGGGCGGTATAATATTCCTGAGCACGTGGTATATCACAGCTCGGGAAAACAAACTTGAACACCAAGGAAAATCTGTTCGAAGTTAACTTCCCTGGGGGAAAAGCATAAAAATGCTTCTTCGTTCCATACTAGGCAGGTATCGATTGACCGGTTATCTTCGCTGCGCTTCTATCATAACCAGCACAGACTAGCGCTTCTGTTTTACCTATGACGATCCGGAATTTTCACCCCTAGGACTCGCTTTCAGATGTCGGAATCAACTGAAACTAACGACCCTCGTCCACAGAATGCCGTGCTCGCTGCATTTTGGGTTCTGGGTACAGTTGCGTCCTTTATCTTTATGATGATCGCCATTCGAGAACTCTCCACCAAAATGTCGAGCTTCGAAATGCTCTCCTTTCGCTCAATAATCGGCATACCCATAATGTGCATTGTCGCGGCGACTGTCGGTTTTCATAGCGTTAAAACCAGTCGCTTAGGTACACAAATTGCTCGCAACCTCTTTCACTGCGTCGGACAATGGTGTTGGGTAATTGGAATAATGTTACTCCCAATGGCCCATGTAACAGCCCTCGAATATACCATGCCGGTGTGGACTGTCATAATCGCAATGATTTTCTTGAGAGAACGAGCAAGCTCCCATCGCTTGCTCGCGGTAGTCCTCGGCTTGGTCGGAGTTTTCGTGATTCTTCGGCCAGGGTTCGAAATCGTCACACAGGGAGCCCTTGTGGTACTTTTAGGTGCTCTTTTTTATGGTATCTCCAACGTATTGGTGAAATCCCTTACGGCCGATGACACGCCATTAGCATTCGTCTTTTGGAGGCAATTTTTTCAAATACCCTTACACTGGAATTTCCTACGTTTTGTCCCCATACTTG
>CAZKFO010000098.1:4297-5760 GCA_964552145.1 uncultured bacterium
TCAACTACCCTTAACCCTAATTCCAGCTATTTTCTGGTTCGACTGGGTTTGGCCGGTCTGGGAGGATGCGCCTTGGCTCGCTGCGCTAGGGCTGACCGGTATTACGGCACACTTCTGCCTCGCACGAGCGTTTCAACTTGCGGACGCTACTGTTTGTATACCCGTTGACTTTGTTCGTTTACCGCTAGTCGCCGTCGTAGGTTGGTTAATTTACGATGAAACAGTCAGTCCGTGGGTGCTTTTGGGGGCATTTCTTATCTTCGCAGGTAATTATTACTCTGTTTGGCGTGAAAGCAAACACGGTAACGAGTGATGCCACCCCTCTTTCAATCCGTCATATGGTTTTGTGGAACAATGGCGGGGTTTGCCGGGATGGCAATCTCTGCGCGAGAATTGTTTTCGACAATGTCCACATTTGAAATCCTCTTCTTCCGCTCACTGATAGGGATTATAGTGGTTTTTCCATTCATTATCCGTAATCGCTTCCGTGATCTCCAAACAGCAAAATTCAGGTACCATGGTGTTAGAGCGTTAATACAATTTTCTGCCCAAATTTGCTGGATGTACGGTATTTTATATCTCACCTTATCCGACTTGACCGCTATAGAGTTTTCAGTGCCCGTATTTACGGCGATCCTTGCTGTTTTATTCCTTGGCGAGAGAATGTGGCGTCACAAATGGATAGCCACTTTGATAGGATTTGGGGGGGTCCTCGTTATTCTTCAACCCGAGGGTTCTGCGTTCAGTACGGCTGGTTTTGTCATGCTTTTTGGTTCCTTCCTATATTCGGCATCAGGAATTATAGTCAAATACCTAACAAGAACCGACACGCCGCAAGGCATCATCTTTTACATGAACCTGATACAGCTACCGTTAGGATTAGTACCCGCAGTTTTTATTTTCCAATGGGTGACACCAACAATAGCAGACGTACCGTGGATAATCACATGGGGGCTTTCTGGCCTCGCCGCGCACTACACCATGGCCCGCGCACTAAAACTTTCCGACATAACGATAATCTTTCCACTCGACTTCTTGCGGCTACCCCTAATGGCACTGCTTGGGTTTTTGCTATATGCGGAGGCGATAAGTCCTTGGACAGCACTGGGCGGGGTCATTATTTTTGGCGCAAATTGGTATAGTGTTCGCGAAGAGTCCAAACTTCCTCTTAATTCTAACAAGAATTAATTCCGCTCAAGTGAACGGGCGCCAAAGAGTATATCGCGGGACTCGCTGCTCATCGATTTCGTGCCCCGATGCTCCGAAAGGAGTTCCATTCCTTTCTTCACGTCTGGTCGAGACGACATAGACTCAAACCAGCGTTTTAGGTTGATGAACTCGGCCTTATCAATACCCTGTCGCCGCGAAGGTCGCACCCAAGGCCAACAAGCAATATCCGCAATAGAATATTCGTTTCCAGCCAGCCACTCATTTTCAGAGAGTTGATCATTCATAACGCTGTA